>ONVB01000161.1 GCA_900321145.1 uncultured Eubacteriales bacterium
CTCGCTTATATTTCTTCGGCTCTTTCCGACTGCGTAGCTCTGGAAGAACTCTCCTATCTGATAGAAGAGCATAACCGCAACCGCCTCAGTATAGTCGCCCTCACCGGTCACAGCCACGATCATCGCTCCGACCGTCGCTATGGCCATAAGGAAGTTCTCATCGAAAACCTGCCTGTTGACGATGCCCTTGCCCGCTTTCTTCAGGATGTCATAACCTATGATCAGATACGGCACCAGGTAGGCTGCGAACCTTATCCACCCCTCTATCGGAATGAAGTGAAGCGCTACCATCAAAACCGCGGTGATGATTATCCTGATCAGATTTTTCTTCTGCTTCTTCGTCATAGTCTGTCGGTCCTCTTCCTACAGATAAATCTCGCACTCATCCTCTACCTTCTTGCAGTTCTTTAAGACGTCCTTCATAACACTCTTTACATCCGCTCCGTCCTCAAAATCCACTATCATCTTCAAAGTCATGAAATTCACGGTAGCATCCTTTACTCCGGCGGTAGCCTTGGCTGCCTCCTCCATCTTGTTCGCACAGTTTGCACAGTCTACTTCGATCTTGTAAGTCTTCTTCATGATTTTATCTCCTTTTTTCTTGAATATTTGTTTGATTTTACATATGAGCAACTGTTCATATGTTGAGCTTATTATATCATCGTTTTTTTACTTGTCAATACTTTTTTATAAAATTCTGTTACAATCCCACCGCCACCGGACTGGGGACTTTGTGGAGAATAGGCAATTCCTACTTGCAAACATAAGTTCGATATGTTACAATCGTCATTATGGATGAGATGAATTTACTTTCGGAATTGAATGAGGCTCAGCTTGAGGCCGTAACGACCACCGAGGGGTATGTGAGAGTGATTGCGGGTGCGGGTTCGGGCAAGACACGGGCTCTTACACACCGCTTCGCCTATCTTGTGAACGATCTCGGCATCATGCCGGGGAATATACTCTGCGTTACATTTACCAACAAGGCGGCAAATGAAATGCGCGCCAGGATAAGGCGGCTGACCGGGGATAACGACACAGGATTTATCAACACCTTTCACGGGTTTTGCGTGTCCGTGCTTCAGGAGGAAAGCTATGCGGTCGGATACCCGAAGAGCTTTCTTACGTTGGATAATTCCGATATCAACGAGATGCTGAAAACCATATATGAGGAACGGGACTTAAACCTACGGGACATGACCTTCTCCCGTGCACGGGACATGATAGAGATGATCAAATGCGTTGAGAAGCCTGATTATGTTAAAGACCTTCTTGAGCTTGAGACGGAGGAGCTTAAAGGAAAGTACGACAGCGCCGAGTCGACAAAAGACATCATCTTCTACGGTTATCTCTATCAGGAGAGAAAGTGCTTCGGTTTCGACTACAACGATCTCCTCTTTGTCACGCTGCATATATTCAGGGAGCGTGCCGAGATAAAGCAGAAGTGGCAGGAACGCCTGGAGTACATCATGATCGATGAGTTTCAGGACATAGACCCGCCGCAGTACGAGCTGATGGAGGTGCTTTCCTCGCACCACAAGAACCTGTTTATAGTCGGCGATCCCGATCAGACCATATATACCTGGCGCGGTGCCAATGTTGCCTTTCTGCTTGAATTCGAAAAGAAGCACCCCGGCACTAAAACCGTGATGATGCTCGAGAATTACCGCTCCACCCCGCAGATCGTAGCTGTAGCAAACTCCCTGATATCCGCAAATCATGACAGGATCAAGAAGGACCTTGTCACCAGGAAATGGGACGGCGCACCCGTTGTGTGGAATCATGCGAAGGATCCCGAGGACGAGGCCGCATGGATAGCCGGTGAGATAAAAAGACTCAGAGACGGGTACTCCTCCTATTGCACCGAGGAGTTTATGGAGGAGGGCGCCGCTCTGCTCGGCAACAGAAACCACTACCCCGTCAGGCTCGGGAGAATAGCCATTCTTTACCGCGCCCATCACGTGAGCCGTGTGATAGAGGAGGTGCTTCAGAGCGAAGAGATTCCCTACACCATATACAGCGGCGTGCAGTTCTTCGACCGCGCTGAGATCAAGGATATGCTCTCCTATCTGCGCATGCTTGTATATAGGGATGATCTTTCATTCAAGAGAATTGTAAATGTTCCGAAGAGAAATATAGGCGACAGGAGGATGAAGTTCCTTGATGAATACGCAAGGAATAACGATATCACGCTGTACGAGGCACTCAAGGCCAATACAGGACATGAGCTTATAAAGGGAACGGGCGCCTTAAGATTCATAGATCTGATAGAGGAATTCTCCGGTATATGCGGCAGTATGCCTATTTCCGATCTCTTCACGACCATAGCAGACAGGTCGGGATATATGGAGATGCTCAGAACCGAGGGAAGCCAGGAAAGACTCGACAACTTAGCTGAGCTCTCCCAGAGTATCTGCGATTATGAATTCTCATGCGGTGAGGAGGCAAGGCTTGAGGATTATCTTCAGCATGTGGCACTATTTACCAACTCTGATATGGATGACAAGGGCGACAGGATAAAGCTTATGACCGTTCATGCGGCAAAGGGGCTTGAATTTCCTTATGTATTTCTGTGCGGAATGAATGAGGGGATATTCCCCGGCAGAAGGGTAGATACGAGAGAAAGCATGGAGGAGGAACGCAGGATAGCCTTCGTCGCCGTGACAAGGGCCATGAAAGGACTTTACTTAACCGATGCCGAGGGCAGAAACCATGACAGCTCCCCGAGATACCCTTCGAGATTCCTGCAGGATATAGACAGAAAGCTCTTAAGCGTTGCAAGAGCGCCTTCGGATGAGCTCATGGCCATGACCGCCCGTCTTTCTGATATACAGGGCCGAAGCTTCTACGCGGCAGAGCTTACCCCGCTTAAAGTCGGAACAAAGGTCGAGCATGTGGTCTTCGGTCCCGGTGTGATCAGGGAGGTAGACCGCGAGAAGCTCGCATACAGGATACATTTTGA
>ONVB01000314.1 GCA_900321145.1 uncultured Eubacteriales bacterium
CGCTCGATTATGCCTATGACCTCAGTCTTGATATCCTTCACATCAAGCTTGTCCTTGGCTATGACAAAGGTTCTGTTGTTATCCCTGACTACATCAAAATGTGATAAACCGTCCTCGACGAACACGGACAGCTTTGAGAAGCCGTAGTTTCTCACATCGAAATCCGGGAAACGCTCCGAGAGTCTGCTTCCGAGAAGGCCAAGCTCCATGCGTCCCTTGCTCGACTCGTTGATCAGAGTCTGCGCAGCCTTCTGTATATCATCTATGCTTGTCACGAAGTTGTCCTCGTTGTTGTTTGCATTTTCCTTGCCGCTCTCTGCAATCAGGTTGAGAAGCAGGAACCTGTTGCAGGCACGGGTCAGCGCTTTCGGAGTTTTCGACTCCCCCATGCCGAGCACATATTTATTCTCTTCCCTGAGTCTTACGGCAAGTCGGGTGAAATCACTGTCACTGGTCACCAAACAAAATCCTTCGACCTTGTTCTGATACAGAAGATCCATGGCATCTATGACCATGGCCATATCAGTTGCATTCTTCCCCTGAGTATACGAAAACTGCTGGACAGGAGTGATCGAATACTCCAGCAGCAGCTTTTCATTCCACCCGTTTCCGCGGGTAGACCAGTTTCCGTATATTCTCCTTACGGATGCATATCCGTACTTTTCCATCTCGTCGAATATGATCTGCGCATACTTTGCGCTTACATTCTCCGAGTCTATCAAAACCGCAAATTGTGTTTTTTCTTCCATGTTTATAATCCTCTAAATTAGATTGTTCGCTTCGCTCAGAATGACACGGAGGCTATAGCCTCGGAATGACACGGGGGACTAAAGCCCTTGGAATGACACATACAGCCGGCAATGTGTATATACAAAAGACACGAGGGCTATAGAGCGACGTCCCTTCTTAGCGAGTTTTCTCACGAGCTTAGAAGGGCTACGTCGCGAAATAGAGTGCGAACGTCCCTCGTGCTTTTAGTATATACACTAAGCCGGCGTCAGCTCTCATTTACCCTAACAAATCCAGCCGGCGTCAGCTCTCATTTCCTACAGTATATCCGGATAAGCAACCATATCCCTCATGGTCTCGTCTATGTGCAGTCCTCGGTATGTGCCACCCTTAACCTCATTATATGCCTTCTGCATTTCATCTGCGCATTCAAGTGCCGAAAGCGGAACTCCGGTA
Source organism: uncultured Eubacteriales bacterium (assembly GCA_900321145.1). Classification (GTDB taxonomy): domain Bacteria; phylum Bacillota; class Clostridia; order Lachnospirales; family Lachnospiraceae; genus Coprococcus_C. Next base: position 1,186 of record ONVB01000314.1, read on the forward strand.
AATACATCATTTATGGATATCTCCATGGCACCGGGGTTCATGGTTATGGACTCATAATCCTCGTTATAGCCGGGGCCTGCGAGCACATCCTTTACGGCCTTCGAGAAGTAAGGCATACTCTCGGGAAGCGAGATATACTTTCTGTTGTCCGCACCCTCAAGAGAAGCTCCGTCCTTGAGCACGCAAAGCCTCTTCTTCATGGTCTTCTCGTAGGTGCTCTTTACGAAGGATTCGGCAGCGCGCTGCATAAGCTTGTCCCTGTCCTTGTTCTCCGAGCCGAGGAAAAGCATATTTGTCTCCGATACGGTCATCTTCTTGTCGGCAAATGCAACGGTCATAAGCTTCTCGGGACCGTATGCCCCTATGCCCAAAAGCAGGTTCCTGTATATCTTCTCCATCTCCTGCTTTACAGGAACCACACGACCGGCATCTATGTCATTTTCGTGCGATACCATGAGGTTTATGATACCTTCACGCATCTGATTGATCCTGTCTTCGGTCATATAATCGGTAGGAAGGTACTTGCTCTGCTTGGCGCCCTTTAAGGCGTAGCCCGTAACCCTCTTGCCGTCTGTCGCAAGATCGGCCATGGCATTCTTCAGATCTATATCAAACTGGGTATAGATATCGATTATCCTCTCGGCGCGGTTTCTGAGCAGTCTTATCAGATCCCCGAACACATCCTGGGAATCAAGTCCGTCCATTATATAGTTTCTCTCCTGTGCAAGAGCATCCTTTATGCAATTTTCGTAATATCCGTTCTCTGTCTCACGCTTGGCTCTCGGCAGGGTGAAAAACCTCTTTTTTACTATGTCTATTATCGATTCGACTATACGCGAGTATTCGTTTGTCGGTTGATAAGCCTTCTGCTTCTCTTCCAATGACTTTATCAGCTCTATAAGCCCTCCTTCGCTATCCGAGTTTGAAGCTCCTATCAGCTTTAAGGTTATAGCCGGACCGTATTCTCTCATATACTTGGTCAAAAGTGCTTCAAGATCCGTGGTGAGCTTGTTCTTTATGGACTTGATGATAACAGGAATATTCTCCGAGAGCCTCTGAAGCTGTCTCGGGAGCTTGCCGCTCATATCATCCTGCCTCTTCTTGATAAGCTTATAAGCCGGCTTTTCAAATGCTCCCATCTGCAGAAGTCCGTTTATCTCAAGCTTAACCTCATCACCGGGCTGTCCCTCTAAGAATTCCCTGATCTGTCCGAAATAGCTGTTGAAATCAGACTCAAGATCAAGCTGAGGCGGGATATTTTCCATGCGCTTTGAAGCCTCGATAAAAACTTCATATTCGCAGAGGTTTTCTATCTGCCTGATCGGTATCGCATAGTCGGATTCATTTACGACCTTAAAGTAGCCCTCTCCCTTCTTGTCAAAGAGGAGCTCTCTTAAAAGCTTGCGGTTGCCCTCTCCGTCAGGCTCTCCCGCATACTTATAACCGGCAAGCTTATTCAGGAAATAAGCGCAATCGTTGTAGATAGTACCGTCAGGTATATATCCCTCCTTATCCTTCTTGCCGGATATCAGAAGGCAGGTATCAAATATATTCTCCTTTATCGAGAGCCTGTGGGTTGTGCTCTCAAACAGATATCCCTCACCGCGGTTTGCGGCACGCATAAAGTAATCGATCTCCTTGAGCGTCGCACAGCCGTTTGCGTTGAGGAGCTTTTCCTTATGGGCGTCTCCCTTGATCCTGGCATTGCCGAAGAAACAGTCGGGCATCAGCAGACAGCCCGCTATACGGAAATTATTCCACTTGTTTGACTTGGCGAGTCCCTTTATGTTGTAAGTTACATCAGACAGGATTCCCGAACCGGTACCGCCGCACACACTCGACACGATGATTATATCAAG
>ONVB01000233.1 GCA_900321145.1 uncultured Eubacteriales bacterium
GGTGCAGGGAGTCGGATTCCGGTACCGCGCCGGGATGGGAGCCCATGAGGCCGGATGCACCGGCTGGGCAAGAAATGAATATGACGGAAATATCTTTTGTTGCTGTTAGTGACAAAAAAGTGGGTTAATGCTATAGTGAGGAAACCATAATGTCAAACCAATTTCTAACAAACTACACCGGTACAACTTTCCTTGACAAGATCAAGGATAACTTGCGGCATTGTACTTCTTTTGATTTCTCGGTCAGCTTTATTAAAAAAGCCGGCCTGGTTTTGCTGTATAAAGATATCGAAGCGGCGGTAGAGCGTGGCTGTAAGGGCAGAATCATTACTTCTACATATCAGAACTTTACAGACATAGAATCCCTGAAGAGTTTTTACGCACTCATGAGCCGGTGTTCAAATTTCGAGTGCCATCTTGATTATGAAAATTTTCATGACTCCGGCTACGCTACACTTGGGTATCATTATAAGGGTTATCTTTTTCAATACGATGATCATCGAGAAATGGTCATCGGCTCTTCTAATATTACCAGATATGCGCTACTGAAAAATATAGAATGGGATGTGTCTGTTTCTGATAATTATGAAGCGGGTGTATTCGACGAGGCAGAAACTGAGTTCGAGGAAAAATGGGATGCAACAGAGGTGCTGTCTTCGGAACTAATCAATAAATATGCCACAAAACTTCATTTTGCAATAGAGCGATGGGATATGGATTATGACCTGTCTGTAGCAAAGATTAAGCCTAATTACATGCAGAAGAAGGCTCTTAAAGAGCTTAACAGATATCGTGCTGTCGGTGTTAACCGGGCGCTCACGATTGCATCAGCCGGCAGTGGCAAAACATATCTGGCTGCTTTTGATGCTTTGAATTTCAATCCCAAGAGACTTCTATATATCGTTCATGAAGGCTCTATTTTACGTAAATCCTTGGAGACATTCCAGGAAGTATTTGGAAAGAATGTGACTTATGGTATATACAGTGGAACAAGTAAGGAATCCGATGCTGATTTTGTTTTTGCTACAAATATTACCATGTGTAATACGTTGGAGCTTTTTTCGAAGAGTGAGTTCGATTATATCATTATTGATGAGTGTCATCATGCTACGGCGGAGACATATAAGAAGATCATCGGCTATTTTGAACCTGAGTTTTTGCTTGGACTTACAGCAACTCCGGAACGCCTGGATAATCAGGATGTTTTCGAGATGTTTGATCATAACGTGCCGTATGAACTCAGGCTTCGGGATGCAATAGCAAATGATCTTGTTGTTCCGTTTAAGTATTATGGAATTCGAGATCAGCTTGTTGATTATGGCCTATCAGGTAACGAGGAGCGCCGAATGATCGCGCAGATGGCGAAAGAAGACCATTGTGATTTTATTGCGAATCAGATTGAGAAGTATCGTCCGCGGGGCAAGCTTAAGTGTCTTGCATTCTGCCGTAATGTAACACACGCACGTATGATGTGTGAGGCTTTGGGCGAAAGATATAGGACAGCGTACCTTACAGGGCGCAATGACATCGGTGAGCGTGTTCGTGCATACAATGATCTGCAGAATGATACACATGAATTGGAGATCCTTTTTACTGTAGATATTCTCAATGAAGGAGTTGATATTCCTGGCGTGAACATGGTCCTTTTCTTAAGACCTACTGAGTCCACTACCATATTTATCCAACAGCTTGGGCGTGGACTTCGTAAATATATGAACAAGGAATATGTCACGGTACTTGACTTCATTGGTAACAGTTATAAGCGTAGCGTTCAGATCGCGTTTGCATTAGGATCGCTATCTGAAAACTTTGTCATGGAAAAACGTCTCATGGCTTCACTGGTGAAGGATAATTTTATGGCACTTGGACTGACTGATTATGGCGTAGAGATCCATATTGATGACCTTAGCAAGGAAGAAATCTTAGAGTACATCGATAAAGAAAATTTTAATGCGGTCAAATATCTGAAACAGGACTATTTTAACTTTAAGAAATATATCGGCGCCGAGTTCTATCCCCGTCATGTTGATTATATAAATAACGATTGTGCCCCAGACTTGATCCGTTTTATGAGCATTAAAACTCAAGGAAAGAAAAACTATAGTTACTACAACTTCCTAAGGGGTATCGGAGAGGAGAATCTTCCGTTATTTACCAATACTCAGGTAGATGTAGCAAACTACATGTCGGGACTGTTACCGCTTGTGAGATCGCATGAATATCATATAATAAAATGCTTGCTCGACGGAGCAAGAAGCTATGATGAAGTAAATGTATATCTTGCTGAGAAAATCCCGGAGTACCAGAGAAAAGAACTTGATCATGCATTAACATACTTGAAGGTAGTAAAGCGTGACGGAAATATGCTTAGTTTCTCCGTAACGATTGATGATCAGTTTAGGGAATACATCGAGGATCTTATAGAGTATGGGCTTACCAGATATTTGATAGACAATGGCAATGAGACTGGTTTTAAACTCTGGCAGAATTATCGTATGGATCAGGTACAGCTTAAGCTATTAAAGAACCCTTCCAATAATCAGGTCGGGACATACTACTACGATGATTATGTTGTTATATTCGCTTCCCTTAAGAAGGATTTGGAGGATGCTGACAAGCTAAATTATAAGGACAAATTCCTGCAGGCAGATTTGTTCCAGTGGGAGTCTATGACGAATCTTCCGCAGACGCATCTTGATAAATTGTCACAAAGTCGCTTTGCGCATGTGTTTATACGTAAGGTGTCGGAAGAGAATGGCCTGGTATTGCCATTTACGTATGTTGGCAAGGGCAGGCTTACGAATCCACGAAAGACAGAGAACGGAAACGGAACGTATCTCTTTGATATACACATGGAAAATGAGCTGCCAGAGTATTTGCAGTATGACTTTGGACTGACAAAGGAATGATTCTATGAAAACATTACGAGTGGTTGCTGCAGTTATCCATGCAGAGGGAAAGGTATTTGCAACGCAGCGTGGTTATGGTGAATACAAGGATGGATGGGAGTTCCCGGGTGGCAAGATTGAGGTTGGCGAGACTCCAGAGGATGCTGTTAGGCGTGAAATCCGTGAGGAACTCGACACAGATATATCAGTTGAAGAATTGATAGATACGATCGAGTATGATTACCCGAATTTCCATTTATCGATGGATTGTTTCTGGTGTGAGATTGTATGTGGTGACCTTAATTTAAAAGAGCATGAAGCTGCAAGGTGGCTTGATAAGGAGTCACTATACAGCGTAGATTGGTTGCCGGCGGATATTTCGATCATTGAGAAGATAAAAGAAAAATTATGAGATTGTATTGATTGTGAATGTTACAGTGATTCATCCTAATGGGGAAACTGCAGTCTTTATGGTGAACACTAACCACTCTGTGACAATGATGGTGCCGCTTTCAGGCTAACTGAGGAGTAATATTGATGGATGTTAAGTGTAAGCTATTAGCATATGGAAAAAAGAACATCACACTTGAGGCTTTAACCGACTTGCTGAAAGCAGATCCGGCGGACACAAAAGCCTTATTTGATATGGTTTCCGAAGTGGTTGACGCCTCTATTTTGGAACCAGTGAAGAGCTCCGGCCAGAATGGAAATCGTAAATATCCACTATTTAAGAAGTATCGGATCCTAATTAAAGAAGAGTTGAATGAAGATGTTGAAAAGCAGATTCGACAGTTACATCCGGCTTTGCAAAGGACCGGATACCTATCTTCGCATGTTCAGGAGTATCTGAAAC
>ONVB01000086.1 GCA_900321145.1 uncultured Eubacteriales bacterium
AAAATGACTGTGGAGAAAGAAATACATAAGGCCGTTAAATAATACAATTATTATATATCCGATCAGTCTCAGTATGTATTCCATAAATAATCTCCACAGTTTGATTCATCATATATATCACGTCAGTCATATCCTTGGCGGCGCAACCGTTGAAAGAAGCTGCCTTAATGCCGTATCGGCATTCATTCCCTGAGCCTTGGCCCTGGTCGCAAGCTTCACCCTGTGTCCCAAGGTGTCCTTCACACATCTTTGAACATCCTCACCAGTCACATAGTCTCTGCCGTCTATCACAGCCATAGCCTTGGCCATCCTTAAGAGCGCTATGGTGCCTCTCGGGCTTGCGCCCATGGAGAAGAGCTCCATCGATCTCGTGGCCTCCACTATGCTGACTATATATTCATATATCTCGTCCCTTACGAACATGTCATTTGTACTTGTCCGTAAAGCCCTGACCTCCTCGGCCGTTATGATCGGCTGAACCCTGCTCACGGGATCCGATGCATTTCCCTTAAGTATCTTCACAGCATCGTCATGGCTCGGATAGCCCATGGACAGGCATACCATGAATCGGTCGAGCTGCGACTCGGGAAGCATCTGAGTGCCCGAGGAACCGTAAGGGTTCTCGGTGGCTATTACCACAAAGGGATCGGGCAGTTTTCTCGTCACACCGTCCACGGTGGCAGTTCCCTCCTCCATAACCTCAAGGAGCGCCGACTGCGTCTTCGGTGAGGTACGGTTGATCTCATCCGCCAAAAAGAGGTTCGTAAAGCAGGCACCCTCCCTATACTCAAACTCCTTTGTAGCCGAGTTGTACATGGAGAAGCCTAAGATATCACTCGGAAGAACATCCGGCGTAAACTGCACTCTCTTGTAATCCATGGACATACTTCTTGCAAATGTGGTCGCAAGCGTCGTCTTACCCACGCCCGGGATATCCTCCATCAGGATATGCCCTCCGGCTATGACTGCGGCAAGCACCTTCTCCACCACATTTTCCTTGCCCTTTATGACCTTGTTTACTTCGTCTTTTACAGCATAAAGCTTGTCTTGCATATTTTTAAATTCCTTTAATAAAGATCCTTCGCTGCGCGTAAGACATGACACCGGCCGCGCGAAGCGTCCTACCTGCAGCAGTCGGCTACGGCCTTCGCTACAGCAGGTGCTACCTGCTCGTTAAATGCATCGGGGATTATATACTCTTCGTTAAGCTCCTCATCCTTAACTATCGATGCGATAGCCTTTGCGGCTGCCATCTTCATCTCCTCGGTGATCTGCTTTGCCCTTGCGTCAAGCGCACCTCTGAAGATACCCGGGAACACTAGCACATTGTTGATCTGGTTCGGGAAGTCCGATCTGCCTGTAGCGATTATCCTGGCTCCGCCCTTCTTTGCTTCATCAGGCATGATCTCCGGAGTCGGGTTGGCCATCGCAAATACCATGGCATCCTTATTCATGGTCGCAACCATCTCGGCTGTCACTATGCCCGGTGCGGATACTCCTATAAAGAGATCCTTGCCCTTTATCACATCCGCAAGTGAACCTGACTCTCTGTCTTTGTTTGTGATCTCGGCCATGGCTGCCTGAGCCGGGTTCATGCCTGCGGCACCCGGACACAGAGCTCCCTTGCTGTTGACAAGCACTACATTTCCTATTCCGAAAGCCATAAGAAGCTTGCATATGGAGATGCCCGCAGCACCCGCACCGCTTATGACCGCATTTATATCCTCCATCTTCTTGCCGAGGATCTTAAGTGAGTTGATAAGACCTGCCGCAACTACGACTGCGGTTCCGTGCTGGTCGTCATGGAATACGGGTATATCAAGCTCCTTTTTAAGTCTCTCCTCTATCTCAAAGCATCTCGGAGCAGCTATATCCTCAAGGTTGATGCCGCCGAAGCAGGGCGCTATCCTCTTGACCGTCTCGACTATCTCATCAGTATCCTTTGTATCAAGGCATATGGGAAATGCATCGACATTTCCGAACTTCTTGAAGAGAACCGACTTGCCCTCCATAACCGGTATAGCGGCCTTCGGACCTATATCTCCGAGTCCCAAAACTGCGGTACCGTCGGACACGACCGCTACGGTATGTGCCTTAAGAGTATACTTATAAGCATCCTCCTCGTTATCATGTATCTTCCTGCAGGGCTCGGCAACGCCCGGTGTATATGCGGTCGAAAGATCGTCCTTGGTGTTGAGCTCACACTTTAAAGCTACCTCAAGCTTTCCGCCGCACTTCTCGTGAAGCTGTAACGATGCCTCATTATAATCCATTTTACTTATCCTCCATCTTAAACTTGTTTATTTCATCATTGTAACCTTTGATCTTCTCTCTTGATGCCCTGATCTCGTCTATGATGGCAGCTACGTCCTCTTCGGCTCCGCCGTCCTTGTACTTCTCATAGATGAGCTCGCCGATCTTCTGGTAATTAGCCTTGACCGACGAACGTTCCTTGCTTATCTTGCTTCTGAGCTTGGTAACCTCAACCGCATCACTCGCCTCACTTTTTACAACATCTACGATTTTTTTGAAATCCATTTTTTTATCCTCCTTGTTATGGGTTTTACAATTTCTATATTATAAGATCCTTCGCTACGCGTAAGACATGACCATCAAAATGCCTTGCCGTCCTTTGCATATCTGTTGCTTCCGCTCAAGTGCCCGAATATATTGACCAGCGCGCATACGGCAGCGGCAGGAACGGCGATAAGCAGATATATGTACATATTGTAATACTCTATCCCTTCCGGATTCATGGAACTTATGGTCGACATACCTTTAGAATAAAAGAAGGGTAAGATACATACGGCGCCAAGTAAAAGCGCGAAGCTTGCTATACTTATCAGGATATTCGGTTTTTTATCCGGGTTTATCGATACGATCGCGGTATATATGCTGAGTATGGCGGCAACCACCACAAGCCCGGTCATCACATAGCAGAGTGTTATGGTTGTCGACGCAACGGAAGCCGTGGCCTCCTGCTCGCGGAGGGCACCCTCGAACATCCTGACTCCGATATCTCCGAGACTCTGACCTAAGAAGGCTTCAAGTATATAGTGTATGGGCATCGATGACACCACCGCGCCGAAGAAGGCCGCAGCCACACTCACCAGGGCCGTA
>ONVB01000087.1 GCA_900321145.1 uncultured Eubacteriales bacterium
ATATGTCACGGAAAGATAAGCAAGAAGATAACGGTTGATGCATATATCAAAAGAGACGGGCTTGTATCGAAGGTACGAAAGACGGACGGTGCGGACGACGGCGAGCATGTGGTGACGCACTTTTATCCCATTGACAATAAGGGCGGATACAGCCTGATCAAAGCCGAACTCGAGACGGGAAAGACTCACCAGATAAGAGCCAGCTTAAAGAGCATAGGGCTTCCGATAGTCGGAGATGCTAAGTACGGTTCGCCCGCAGAGGATATAGCGATAGCAAGGGCCTGCGGGATAAAGGGACACCTGCTTCATGCGGGGATACTGATCGTGCCGAAGGGTGTGTTCGACGATGAAGAGCATGTGATAATTGATGGGCTTCCGAAGGGGTTTAGGGAATTGGCGGAGAGGTTATCGTTAGATATAAAAAAACAGCCCGAAGAAGCATAAAGGAGAGCAGTATAATGGCAACATGGAGTTCGCGGGGTTTAAGGGGTTCAACCTTAGAAGAGCTCGTCAACCTGACAAATGAAATATACAGGGAAAAGAAACTTGCCCTGGTTCAGAAGATCCCGACGCCCATAACTCCTGTCAAGATCGACAAGGAACACGGAAGGATATCCGAAGCCTTTTTCGAGAAGGATTCCACCGTGGATTATATAGGCGTGGTGCAGGGCGTCCCGGTCTGCTTTGACGCAAAGGAGTCTGCGACGGACACTTATCCCTTAAGGAATATCCATGAGCACCAGATAGAATTCATGCGGGAGTTCGAGAAACAGGGCGGGATAAGCTTTGTACTCATGATGTTCTCCGCAAGGAACGACTTTTATTATATGAGATTCAGGGAGTTGGACGGCTATCTTGAGAGGGTCAAGGAAGGACACCCGAACAACGTCAAGTACCTTGAACTGGATGATGACTACTTTTTGAGAGGACTTCATGGAGCTCCGGTACATTATCTCGAGGGGCTTCAAAAAGATTTGGAGGAAAGGCAGGAATAAATTATGTATGATCTGATACGTGTGGCGGCCTGTGTGCCCGATGTAAGAGTCTGTGATGTGAATTATAACCTGAGCCGTATTCTTATGATGATAGATGATGCAGTGGAAGGCAAGGTTGACGTCCTGTGCTTTCCTGAGCTTGCCGTGACCGGCTATACCTGTGCGGATATGTTCTTTCAGGACACTCTGCTTGATGCGTCGGACAGGGCTGTAGGGCTTATAGCCGACAAGACAAGGGACATGAGGCTTGTCCTCTCCGTAGGCGCTCCCGTAAGGATAGGCGGACAGCTCTACAATGGAGCTTATACCATATATGACGGAAAGATAAGGGGCATAACCTTGAAAACCTTTATGCCAAACTACGGCGAGTTCTATGAGAAGAGATGGTTTACATCCTCCGCGGATGCGCTTTGCGACACGATAAGCTCTGTTGCCTATACGGGCGAGGCGGAGGAATATATGATACCGGTAGGTGCGGATCTTATATACAATGTCGGCGGGGTAAGATTCGGTGTCGAGATATGTGAGGATCTTTTCGCGGCATTTACACCATCTGTCAGACTTGCGCAGGGCGGTGCCGAGATGATACTCAATCTGTCGGCGAGCAACGAGACGATAGGCAAGAAGGCACTGAGAAGAAGACTTGTATCTGATAAGTCCTTAGAGCTTATCTCCGCGTATGTCTATGCCTCTGCGGGTGCGGGTGAATCAACGACGGATCTGTGCTTTTCGGGACACGGCATCATATCGCTCTGCGGACGAGTGCTCGCGGAGAATAAGGATGTCTGCGACAATGATTATATGTTGGTTACCGATGTGGACCTCGGAAGAGTGAGGGCAGACCGTCTGAAGAACAAGACCTACGGCGACAGCTCGGCCTATCTTTCTCTTCCTGTAAGAGAGATAATGATCCCGGGCAGCCTGTATGACTGTGACGGCGCATATTTAAATGTGAAAAAGCACCCCTTTGTTCCTGCTTCAAAGGATGACAGGCTTGAGAGGTGCAGAGATATATTTGCCATGCAGGTTGCGGGGCTTACCAAGAGACTTTCGGTGACAGGACCGAAGATGGTCGTGGGAGTATCCGGCGGTATGGATTCAACGCTCACGCTTCTTGTGGCCGCAGCGGCCTTAAAGAAGATGGGACTTCCGGCCACGAACCTTACCGGTATCACCATGCCTGCCTTCGGGACCACGGAGAGAACGAAGAACAATGCGACACTGCTTATGGAAGCTCTCGGCTGCGATGTGCATACGATTCCTATCGGTGAGGCCTGCATGAAGCATTTTGAAGATATAGGACACGATCCGGCCGTAAAGGATGTGACCTACGAAAATGTACAGGCACGCGAGAGAACCCAGGTGCTCATGGACTATGCGAACAAGATAGGGGCCATAGTGGTCGGTACCGGAGACCTGTCGGAGCTTGCACTTGGATGGTGCACCTACAACGGCGATCAGATGAGTATGTACGGGGTAAATGCTTCCATACCGAAGACACTTGTCAGATGGATGATCGAAACAGTGGCAGACCTTGACCTCTTCCCGGGGGCGAGCGTAATCTTAAAGGATATAACAGATACTCCGATCAGTCCGGAGCTTCTTCCGCCGGATGAGAACGGAAACATAAGTCAGAAGACGGAGGACAACATCGGTCCTTACGAGCTGCATGATTTCTTTATCTATTACATGATGAGGTTCTCCTTCAGGCCGGCTAAGATATTCTACTTAGCGGCCGAGCATGCGTTCAAAGAGGACTATAGCCGTGAGGATATCTTAAAATGGATGAAGATGTTCTATAAAAGGTTCTTCACACAGCAGTTTAAGAGGAGCTGCATGCCTGACGGAGTTAAGGTCGGTACCGTGGCGCTTTCGCCGCGCGGGGATCTGAGGATGCCGTCTGATGCAGTGTCTAAATTGTGGCTGGATGAAATAAACAGGCTATCGTGACGCGGCCGTGTAATTACTGGCCCGTCTGCCTGGGGATATGTTTTCGGTCGCTTTGAAATGCTCCCTCAAACACATCCCCGGCGCGACGGGTTGAAGATTATAGCGAGGATGGCCGCTGTGTAAAGAATGTGTCATCCTGAACGAAGTGACGCAGACCGTAATGCGAAGCGTTACGGTGCAGGCCTTCAATGACATAAGGAATCCACCGCAAGCGGTACCCCTTATGACGAAATGCGAGGGCTTGCGAAGCAACAGGAAGGATCTTATTAACGATAAAGAGGATAATATGGATAACAATTTATTGGTTCCGGAGCAGGAACCGGACAGACAATATTACTATATGGACGAGATGAAGAAGCTCGTCCTGGAAAAGAGCCGAGAGGCGGGGCGGACACTCACGTATAATGTGACTACATTCGGGTGTCAGATGAATGCGCATGACTCCGAGAAGCTTAAGGGTATATTGGAGGCCTGCGGTTTCGAAGAGACCGGGGAAGAGGACGGCGCGGACTTTGTGCTTCTTAACACATGCACCATAAGGGAGAACGCGAACACCAGGCTGTACGGTCACTTGGGTCAGCTCAAGGCCATAAAGCGCGGCAGACCGGATATGGTAATCGCGCTCTGCGGGTGCATGATGCAGGAGCCTCATGTTATAGAGGCGATAAAAAATAAATACCGTCATGTGGATGTGGTATTCGGAACATTTAATATTTACAAACTTGCAGAGTTACTGTATAAGTATTATGTAAACAGAGAGCGCGTTATAGAGGTTTTGGAAACTCATGCGGGCGCAGTCGAGGCGCTTCCTCAGAAGAGAAAGTTCGGCTTCAAGGCAGGTGTGAACATCATGTACGGATGCAATAATTTCTGTACCTACTGCATAGTTCCTTATGTCAGAGGCCGCGAGACCAGCAGAACTCCCGAGGAGATAATGAACGAGGTAAGACTTTTAGTTAAGTCGGGCGTGAAGGAGATTATGCTTCTCGGTCAGAATGTTAACTCCTACGGAATAGCCGGAGGAGATATCGGCGGCTTTACGGGCATGAGCTTTCCCGAACTGATAAAGATGGTTGCCGAGGAACCCGGTGTTGAACGGTTGAGGTTCATGACAAGCCATCCGAAGGATCTCTCGGACGAACTTATAGAGGTTATCAGAACTCACGAGAATATATGCCGGCACATACATCTTCCGGTACAGTCCGGCTCGAATGATGTGCTTAAGAAGATGAACAGGCGCTACACAAAGGAAAGTTATCTGGCGCTTGTCGACAGGATAAGAAAGGCCGTTCCGGATATATCGCTTACGACGGATATCATAGTTGGATTTCCCGGAGAGACCGAAGAGGATTTCCTTGACACACTTGATGTGGTTGAGCGAGTGAAGTATGACCAGGCCTTTACATTTATCTATTCAAAGAGGACGGGAACACCTGCTGCCTCATACGAAGATCAGGTGGACGAGGCTGTGATCAAGGACCGTTTTGACAGACTTCTTGATAAGGTAAATACTATCGCTCACAGAGAGATGAAGCGCTTTGAAGGCAGGGTGTGCGATGTGCTTGTGGAGGAGAAGAACCGTCAGGAGGAAGGACTTGTGACGGGAAGAACATCAGAGAATGTGACGGTACATTTTAAGGAAGAAGCCTCGCTTATAGGCAGTACGGTTAAGGTTTTGATGAAGGAAGCAAAGGGCTTTTACTATATGGGAGAGAGAGTCGACTGAGACTAAGAGGGTTTTGTTAAAATGAGTAAGCTTTCTCCGATGATGGAGCAGTACTTGGAAACTAAAAAAGAATATAAGGACGCAATACTATTCTACAGACTGGGCGACTTCTATGAGATGTTCTTCGATGATGCTCTTACGGCATCAAAGGAGATAGAGCTTACGCTCACCGGAAAGGATTGCGGCATGGAAGAGAGGGCTCCCATGTGCGGAGTCCCTTATCATGCTGCGGACACATATATCAACCGTCTTGTGGAGAAGGGCTATAAGGTCGCTATCGCGGAGCAGATGGAGGATCCGAAGCTTGCCAAAGGACTGGTGAAAAGAGAGGTCATAAGGGTAGTAACTCCCGGCACGAATCTCTCTGCCGAGGCACTCTCGGAGGAGAAAAACAACTATCTTATGACGGGCTGTTACTATAACTTCCGTTACGGTATCGCGGTATGCGACCTTTCGACGGGCGAGTTTAAGTGTGTCAGCATATCCGATGCGGGCAAGGTCTGTGATGAGATAACCAAGCTTTCACCGTCCGAGCTGATGTACGGTGAGAACTTCTTTGCGGCAGGTCTTGACCTTAAAGATCTGCCGGACAAGCTTTCGATAATGGTCGGTCAGGCACCGGCACATTACTTTAATATGGAGTCGTGTGTAAATGAGCTTAAGAGACATTTCGGCATTTCAAGCATAGAGGGACTCGGCATAAAGGATTATGACGAGCTCGTCCTTTCCTGCGGTGCCATGCTCAAATATCTGCACGATACTCAAAAAGACAGCTTAAAGCATATCAATACGCTCACACTATACAATGTGGATTCATATATGATCATAGACAGTGTGGCCATGAGGAACCTTGAGCTTGTGGAGACCATGAGGGACAAGCAGAAGAAGGGTTCGCTTCTTTCTGTGCTAGACAAGACGAAGACCGCCATGGGCGCGCGTATGCTAAGAGAGTTCGTGACTCAGCCGCTTTTAAAGATACAGGATATAAACAGACGATATGATATGATCGATGCATTTAATTCATCCATGATGGACAGGGATGAGGTGAGGGAATATCTTGACACGATATATGATCTCGAGCGCCTTATGACAAGGATTTCCTTAAGGACGGCAAACCCGAGGGATCTGCTTGCATTTAAGACCTCCATCAGATATCTCCCGGACCTGAAGCGCACACTCAAAGCTTTCAGCAGTCCCGTGCTTGATGAGCTTTCGGAAAAGCTTGATACCCTGTCTGACCTGTATAACATGCTCGAGGAGTCGATCTCGGAGGATGCCCCCATCACCGTACACGAGGGAGGCATATTCAGGGAGGGTTACTTAAAAGAGATAGATGAATTAAGAAGTGCGAAGACGGAGTGCAAGAACTGGCTCGCCGACCTCGAGACCAGCGAGCGCGAGAAGACAGGCATAAAGACTCTGAAGATAAAGTACAACAAGGTGTTCGACTATTTCTTTGAGGTGACGAATTCCTTCAAGAATATGGTTCCCGACTACTTTATCAGAAAGCAGACCATGGTAAATGCGGAGCGGTATACTACCGAGGGATTAAACGAGCTCTCGGATAAGATCCTCGGCGCGGAGGACAGGCTTCACTCGCTCGAGCATGAGAAGTTTGTGGAGATAAGGGAGAAGATCGGTAACGAGATAGGCAGGGTAAAGGCCGTCGCCAAGGAGATAGCCTATATAGATGCGCTTTCATCCCTGGCTTATGTCGCTTACAAGAATAACTATGTCAGACCGTCTTTAAACGACGACGGGATCATAGACATCAAAAACGGCAGACATCCGGTGGTGGAGATCAATCTTCCCTCCGGTACATTTGTTGAAAATGATACATATCTTGATTGCGCAGACAGGGCTGTGTCGATCATTACCGGCCCGAATATGGCTGGTAAATCGACCTACATGCGTCAGACAGCGCTTATCACGCTCATGGCCCAGATAGGTTCTTTCGTGCCGGCTCAAAGTGCGGACATAGGACTGTGCGACAGGATATTTACAAGAGTCGGCGCATCCGACGACTTGGCTTCCGGGCAGTCAACCTTTATGATAGAGATGAATGAGGTTGCGAACATCATAAGAAATGCGACCTCAAGGAGTCTGATCATCTTAGACGAGATAGGAAGAGGAACCTCGACCTTCGACGGCCTGTCCATAGCCTGGGCGGTGTGCGAGTACATAGCCGACAAGAACAGGATAGGTGCGAGGACACTCTTTGCGACACATTATCATGAAATGACTGAGCTTGAGGGCAGACTCCCGTCGGTACACAACTTCTGCATCTCCGTAAAGGAGGAGGGAGACAACATAGTTTTCTTAAGGAAGATCATACCGGGCGGTGCTTCAAGAAGCTACGGAATACAGGTTGCAAGGCTTGCGGGAGTTCCCGAGCCTGTGTTAAACAGGGCAAAGGAGATACTCTCCGAGCTTATAGCTTCGGATATATCTCAGAATGCCAAGAGAGTGAGCACGGGTTCTTTTGATAAGAAGGAGACATATGATCAGATGGCGCTTTCCATCACATCCTCGGAGGATGTGATCAAAAAGGAGCTCATTGATCTCGATATGGACAATATGACCCCGATGCAGGCGTTTAAGTATCTGAACGAGCTTAAGGCAAGGATTAAATTAAGCTGATAAGATTCTTCGGGCTAAAGAGGATGTATTGACACGACATAGCTTTGCATAAGTTCGACTAACGAAATCAAAGATTTCGAGTCTCACTTACGTCGTGTCCTGTCGTCGAAACGCATTAATAAAATGACTTCGTCATTTGCGTTTCTCCTCTCAGAATGACAC
>ONVB01000324.1 GCA_900321145.1 uncultured Eubacteriales bacterium
CGATGATATAAGTATTGACGGAAAGAAGAGCGCAGGATTATGAGATTGATAAGCTTATCAAAGGAAGAGGTAAAGGATATATACAACAACAGAATGGTCATGGACTTTCCGCGTGATGAGCTAAAGCCACTGAGTATTATATATGATGCTTTGGATAAGGGCGAGTATGCGTGTCTGGGGCTTACTGAAGGGAAGGATATTCTCGGATATACATTTCTTGCAAAAGGCGGAGGCGATTATCTTGTCGATTATCTGGCTGTCGACTCGAAGCGAAGAAATGAAGGGCTTGGCGGCTGCATGCTCCGCCTGATGAGAGAAATGTTACATGAAGCGGACAGTGTTATCCTCGAGGTTGAGGACCCTGATTTTGCGGAGGATGAGGAACAACGGACGCTTCGGAGAAGGAGAATGGCATTTTATCTTAGGAACGGTCTGGAGGAGACAGGTGTAACCGCAAGGTGCTTCGGAGTTCCGTTTATTATTCTCGAGATGGGAATCAGGTCGCGTCACTCTGATGCCCGGATAAGAGAGCTATATAAAGAGCATTATAAGAGACTTCTTCCGGAGAAAATGTATAAGGAAAATATAATAGCATAATACAGGAGGGTGACGATGGGAACATTTTCAAAACTACACAGATTTCATGAAGCAGGGCAGGGGGCAAATGTAAAAAATGTTGAAGCCTTTGGGCAGCCTGCAAGATCGCTTTATACTTCGACAAAGATCTTCTCGTTGAAGCATCATATCGATGTAACGGATGAAACTGAACAGGTTGTCTACCAGGCCAAGTCAAAAGTATTTTCGTTTGTTGACAAGACGGATCTTTATGATGCATCCGAAAAACACATCGCGCATATTCAGCGCAAGTTTATCAGCCTGCACGAAAGACATTTTGTAACGATGGATAACGGACAGGCTTTTGAGCTGTCGAACGAGCTCTTTCACATAATGAAGGATATTACAAACATCGAGGGATTAGGATGGCAGCTTCGCGGAAATATCCTCGGGCTCAATTTTGAACTGTACGACAGCATGGGTCGGATAGTGGCTGTGATCGGGCAGAAGATGATATCTTTACACGATAAATACTGTATAGATATTTACCAGCCGCAAATGGAAGAGATAGTCGTCGCTATAGTGATCACATTGCAACATATGATAGCAGACAGAAAGAATGCTTCGGCTGCCTCGGGCAGTTACAGCTAAAAGACAATCTGAAACCAGGGAGGATCGGACTGTAATGACGGAACGGTTTTCAAGAACACAATTATTATACGGAGCGAAAGCGATGGAAAGGTTTGCATCCTCACGTGTCGCGGTTTTCGGCGTAGGAGGAGTGGGCGGATATGTGGTTGAGGCTCTTGCGCGAAGCGGGATCGGAGCTCTTGATCTTATAGACAATGACACGGTCTGCCTTTCAAATATCAACCGGCAGATAATCGCCACGGGTAAAACGGTTGGCAGGTATAAGGTGGATGTTGCCAAAGAACGGGTGCATGATATAAATCCGGACTGCGAGGTCAGAGCATATAAGACGTTTTTCCTGCCTGATACACAGGACCTGTTTGACTTTCGTGATTATGATTATGTAGTGGATGCGATCGATACGGTTACCGGCAAGCTTGCGATCATCGTGAAAGCGAAGGAGGCGGGCGTGCCGGTCATATCCTCTATGGGTGCAGGGAACAAGCTTAATGCCTCTATGTTTGAGGTAGCCGATATATATAAGACATCGATATGTCCGCTGGCGAAGGTGATGCGGCGGGAGTGCAAGAAAAGAGGGATAGACTCGCTTAAGGTTGTGTATTCTAAGGAAGCTCCGGTAAGACAGTTTGGGGATGTGTCAGCCGAAGATGAGCAAGATTCCGTAAAAGAGTCGGAGGATGTATCTGCAGGCGGTGAAAAGAATTCGGTGAATAATTCGGGAATATCCGGGCGTGACTCGATGCGGAGGAGTATACCCGGTTCAACGGCTTTTGTTCCTTCGGTGGTCGGCCTGATCATAGCGGGCGAAGTGATCAACGACCTTGCCGGGATTAAGATACGGTAAGTGCATGAGCATAAATACCTGCTCTGCACAGGAAAGGACTTGAAATATGAACATGAAGCTTACAACCCTCTGTTACTTAAGGCAGGACGGGAAGTATCTTATGATAAAAAAGAATGACGACGGCGGACAGTCGGCGGGAAAGTATCTCGGAGTGGGCGGAAAGCTTGAGGCGGGAGAGAGTCCCGACGAGTGTGCAAAGCGTGAGATAAAAGAGGAGACCGGATTTGAGGCGCTTGACTTAAAGATAAGGGGCATCATTACATTTATCTCTGATGTGTGGGAGGATGAGATCATGTTCCTTTATTCGGCCGAGCAGCTTAAAGGTGAGCTTAACAGCGACTGCGACGAGGGCAGGCTTTCTTGGGTGGAAGAGGACAAGGTACTCGACCTGCCGGCGTGGGAAGGAGACAAATATTTCTTAAAGCCTCTGCTGGACGGAGAGGACGATATTCAGCTTAAGCTTGTATATAAGGGCGACCGGCTGATGGAGGTCTATCGCGACGGAGCCATGCTTTTGTGCAGGTTTGAATAGTTGAATAGTTTGACATCTTGCGGATAAAGATGTATCATCAACAGGTTAAAGCATTGAATATATCAGTGAAAGAGGTAGATAAAAATGCCTATCAGGATAGACAACGACCTTCCGGTCAAGAAGACGCTTGAAAAAGAAAATATATTCGTAATGGATGAGAACAGAGCTATGAGCCAGGATATCAGACCGCTTGAGATCCTTATCCTGAACCTCATGCCTTTGAAGGAGGACACCGAGCTCCAGCTCTTAAGGAGCCTGTCCAATACACCTCTTCAGGTGAACATTCATTTTATAAGAACCATGTCATATGAATCAAAGCATACCTCGAAGGCTCACCTTGAGAGGTTCTACACGAGCTTCAATCAGGTGAAGGGGCACAAGTGGGACGGACTGATAATCACGGGTGCGCCGGTTGAGTTTATGGAGTTCGAGGATGTGGAGTACTGGGATGAGCTGACTGCCATCATGAGATGGTCCAAGGAAAATGTGACCTCGACCTTCCATATATGCTGGGGCGCTCAGGCAGGACTTTACTATCGCTACGGGATAAAGAAGATACTTCTCCCGAAGAAGCTGTCGGGCATATATCCGCAGACAACAGTGCACAAGAAGACCGAACTCGTAAGGGGATTTGACGATACATTTCTCATACCTATCTCGAGAAATACCGGGTGTGATGAGGAGGCCATAGCGAAGAACAGAAGACTCAAGGTTGTGGCTTACTCGGAGGAGACAGGTTCATGCCTGATCATAGGAGATAAGGGTAAGAATATATTTGTGACGGGACACCCGGAGTACGATACGATGACACTCGACTCCGAATACCACAGAGATATAAAGAGAAATCTTGATCCGGACATTCCGGTCAACTATTATCCGAATGATGATCCCGAGCAAAAGCCCGTGAAGTCGTGGCGCTGTCACGCGAACACACTGTACGCAAACTGGCTCAATTATTATGTATATCAGGCAACGCCTTATATACTTGAAGAGGCAAGGTAATTATGATATGATTTCGCATCATATAAAGATTCCCCGGGCATAAAGCCCCGGAGTGACACGATGACAACAGTATAACAATATATAAGTAAAGGAGAACATGATATGTCTGGCAGTGTACCGGAGATGTACGGAAGTCTTGTATTTAACAACAAGATCATGAGGGAGAAGCTTCCGAAGGATATATACAAGGCTTTAAAAAAGACTATAGAGAACAATACACATCTTGAGCTTGATGTGGCTAATTCAGTGGCTGTTGCCATGAAGGAATGGGCAGTGGAAAATGGTGCGACGCACTATACGCACTGGTTCCAGCCTATGACGGGCTACACGGCGGAGAAGCATGACAGCTTCCTTACTCCGGTGGGCGACGGTCAGGTGATCATGGACTTCTCGGGAAAGGAGTTAAGAAAGGGTGAGCCGGATGCTTCAAGCTTCCCCTCGGGCGGACTTCGCGCTACTTTCGAGGCAAGAGGCTACACGGCGTGGGATCCTTCTTCACCGGCATTCATAAAGGACAAGACACTTTACATACCCACGGCTTTCTGCTCTTACGGCGGCGAGTCGCTTGACAAGAAGACTCCGCTTCTTCGCTCCATGGATGTGCTTGCGAAGGAAGCTGTGAAGATACTTCATAAGCTCGGAAAGACGGACGTGAAGAACGTCCTTACAACGGTTGGTGCCGAGCAGGAGTATTTCCTGGTGGATAAGAAGCTCTTTGACCAGAGAAAGGATCTGATATTTGCGGGCAGGACTTTACTTGGCGCCATGCCTCCGAAGGGCCAGGAGATGGAGGATCACTACTTCGGTTCCCTGAAGACAAGAGTTTCGGCTTATATGAACGATCTTGACGAGGAGCTCTGGAAGCTCGGAATACCGGCGAAGACCAAGCATAACGAGGTTGCACCGGCACAGCATGAACTCGCTCCCGTTTATGATACGACAAATGTTGCGGTTGACCACAACCAGCTCACCATGGATATAATGAAGAGAGTAGCTGAAAAGCACGGTCTTGTATGCCTGCTTCACGAGAAGCCTTTCGAGGGTATAAACGGTTCGGGCAAGCACAATAACTGGGCTATGTCCACGGATACGGGGATTAACCTTCTCGATCCGGGCAAGACTCCGGCAGAGAACCTGCAGTTCCTGGTATTCCTTGTAGCGGTTATCAAGGCGGTGGACGATCATGCGGATCTCTTGAGAGTATCCGTTGCCAGTGCAGGAAACGACCACAGATTAGGCGGTGATGAGGCACCTCCGGCGATCATATCCATTTTCCTCGGAGATGAGCTCACGGCTATACTTGATTCTATAGAGAACGGAACATTTTTTGAGCAGCAGGGCAAGGTCAGGATGGAGACCGGAGCTGCAGTGCTCACGCATATTTCAAGGGATACGACCGACAGGAACAGGACGTCACCCTTTGCATTTACCGGAAATAAGTTTGAGTTCAGATCACTCGGTTCCGCTCATTCGGTTGCGGACCCTAATATCATGCTCAATACCGCGGTAGCTCAGGCGCTTTCGGAGTTCAACGAGCAGCTTGAGGGTGTGCCGGAAGAGGATATGGAAAATGCGGTCAAGGAACTTCTCAAGAGAACCATAAAGGATCACAAGAGGATACTCTTTGACGGTGACGGATATACTGATGAGTGGGTTGAGGAGGCAAAGGAAAGAGGTTTGCTGAATCTCCCTTCCACGCCGGATGCACTTCCGTATCTGAAGAGCAAAAAGAATATAGATCTCTTTGTGAAGTACGGTGTGCTTACAGAGGCTGAGCTTAAGGCGAGATATGAGATACAGCTTGAAAAGTACTGCAAGACGGTACGCATCGAGGACAGGACTATGCAGAGCATGGTCAAGCACCAGTTCCTTCCTGCTTTGATGACTTATGCGGATAAGCTCTCGGAGTCCATACAGAGAAGAAAGGCTGTAGGCAACTTTGCCTGCGAGTCGGAGCTTGAGGAGCTTAAAATAATCACCGATGCATATAATGACATATACAGGAAGCTCGGAAAGCTCAAGGAAGATACCAGGACTGCCGAGGAGATGACCGATATGCAGAAGGCTGCCGAGTTCTATCATGATACGATCCTTGTGGATATGTCCGAACTTAGAAAGGTATGTGATTTTGCGGAGGATTACCTGCCGCAGAGCATGCTTCCTTATCCGTCATATGAGGAGCTGCTGTTTTCAGTATAGGTTTTGCGAAGCAACAGGAAGAATCTTAATGAGGATATAATATGAAAGTATTGGTAACAGGCGTGGCCGGTCAGCTCGGCCATGATGTGATGAATGAGTTAGACAAAAGGGGAATAGAGGCTGTCGGAAGTGATATAGCAGATGAGTACAGCGGTATAGCGGACGGCTCGCCCGTGACCGTGCTCCCATATCACAAGATGGATATCTCGGATAAGACAGAGGTTGACTCTGTCCTTAATATGATCAGACCCGATGCTGTGATCCACTGTGCGGCATGGACTGCGGTAGACCTTGCGGAGGATGAGGACAAGCAGGATAAGGTAAGGCTTATAAATGCTTCGGGTTCCGAGAATATAGCGAAAGCCTGCGCCATGACAGGTGCAAAGATGATGTATATTTCCACGGATTACGTGTTTGACGGTCAGGGCGAAGAGCCATGGGATCCCGACTGTAAGGATTATGCGCCGCTTAATGTATATGGTCAGACAAAGTATGAGGGAGAGAAGGCTGTCGCGGAAAACCTTAAGGATTTCTTTATAGTCCGTATAGCATGGGTGTTCGGAAAGAACGGAAATAACTTCATCAAGACTATGGTCAAGATCGGCGAGAACCACGATCAGCTAAAGGTCGTAAACGATCAGGTGGGAACACCTACTTATACGCTCGACCTGTCCAAGCTGCTGTGTGATATGATCGTAACCGACAAGTACGGCTATTACCACGCCACAAATGAGGGCGGCTATATAAGCTGGTACGATTTTGCGGTTGAGATATTCCGTCAGATGGCCGAACGAGGCTATGAGGCTTATGATGAGGATCACCTTACCGTGACACCGGTAACGACCGAAGAGTACGGACTTTCTAAGGCAAAGAGACCGTATAATTCAAGACTTGACAGGAGCAAGCTTGTCAGAAACGGGTTTAAGCCGCTTCCGGACTGGAAGGATGCCGTGAGCAGATATCTCGACGAGCTGCTGTGAAAAAGGATTCAGAAGGCGCGGTGTCAAGCTGAAAGCACAGTGTCATTCTGAGGGCGCAAGCCCGAAGAATCTTTATAA
Organism: uncultured Eubacteriales bacterium; assembly: GCA_900321145.1. Taxonomy (GTDB): domain Bacteria; phylum Bacillota; class Clostridia; order Lachnospirales; family Lachnospiraceae; genus Coprococcus_C. The sequence continues at coordinate 6,842 of ONVB01000324.1, forward strand.
AGAGGAATAATAAATGAACGAAAGAAACCCGGAGGCAGGAGCTGTCAAGGCTCTGCCTCCTATATTAAAGAATAAGATATATCTCTACATGACGGAGTTCTTCGCGGGGATGAGCGTCATGGCAGTTGAGCTTGGTGCAAGCAGGTTGCTCGCGCCTTATTTTTCGTCCTCGCAGATCGTCTGGACCATAATCATCGGTACGATAATGATTGCAATGGCTTTAGGCAATATCTACGGCGGGCGTTCGGCGGACAAAAATCCCGATCCCGATAAGCTCTACGGGCGCATAACGGTTGCGGCGGTATGGATAGCGCTTATCCCGGTGGTTGGCAAGTACCTTATAATGGGTATAGCCGGGCTGCTTGTGTTTACAATAAGCACCAACTTTCTCGTGATAGCTGCCTTTGCGGCCTGCATGGTGATATTTGTCTTTCCGCTTTTTTTGCTCGGAACGGTTACCCCGTCGCTTGTCAAGTATACAGTCGACTCGCTTTCTGACAGCGGAAGAGTGGTCGGTAACCTGAATGCATTCAATACCATAGGAAGCATAATCGGAACCTTCGTTCCGACCTTTATAAGTATACCAGCAGTCGGGACGGCCGTTACATTTCTTATATTTGCGGGCATACTCCTGCTGCTTGCGGTGATCTACTTCATAAGCGCGAAGAAGAGACCTGTGAAGACGACCGTGGCAGGGATCATCCTTGTGCTCTGCATGGTGTTCGGACACGGCACAAGCTTTGCCTTCTGGCAGAACAACCTGACGGTAGAGGACGAGTCTATATATAACTATCTCCAGGTATATGAGCAGGGAGACAGGATATATCTCTCAACAAACGTCCTCTTCGGCGTGCAGTCGGTATATGACAGGAACAACCGCCTTACGGGCATGTACTATGACTACGCCTTAGCGGCGCCCTTTATGACGGGGGCTGTCACACGGAACAGCCGCACGGATGTGCTCATACTCGGCATGGGCACAGGAACCTATGCCACACAGTGCAAAAGGTACTTCGGCGATATGCATATCGAGGGAGTGGAGATAGACGAGAAGATAACCGAGCTTGCTCATACTTATTTTGAACTTCCGCAGGACATAGAGGTGACCACCTACGACGGACGTGCTTACCTTGAGGCGCTTTCGTCCATGAGTGAGAGTGAGCTTTCGGACTATGGCAGCAACGGAAAGTATGATGTGATCATGGTGGATGCGTACCAGGACATAACTATCCCTTTCCAGATGGCGTCGACGGAGTTCTTTGACCTTGTGCATGATCACCTGAAGCCGGGCGGCGTGATGGTCGTAAATATGAATATGAGAGGGTCATCCGAGGGTAATATAAACGAGTATCTCGCGGATACCATATCGAGGGTTTTTACAAGCGTGTATACGGTGGATGTGAACGGAGGGACCAACAGAGAACTCTTCGCCTTCGATTCTGCCGGGGCTATGTCTGCGTTTGACGAAAATGTGGCGCTGTGCGACAGTGATGAGCTTCGCGGCATGATGGAGTATGTGCGGGGACAGCTCGTAAAATATGAACCGGGAGATCACGTGATGACCGATGACCGAGCGCCTGTCGAGCTTCTGTCGATGAAGGCGATAGACGAGATCATAAGGGACGAGGTTGACTATTACAAGAAGGTATACGATGAGAAG
>ONVB01000308.1 GCA_900321145.1 uncultured Eubacteriales bacterium
CGCTCCGACATCCGTGTTATTCTCGGCTGTCGGTATCTTCTCTATATGGAACAACGGAGCCGTGTCATCCTTCCAGACCGGCATAAGGAAATCCGTTGCGTCATTTGCGAATTTGTACTTCTTGGAGCCGTCGTTGTTGGTCGCACTCTCATAGTACTCATTGTCACATATTTTCTCTGTATCAAGCTCATACATTCTTCCTTTTGTGACAAATATACGGCCCTCAAGATATATCTCGGCTGTTCCGTCCGCATTCGGCACGATATCGGTGCTGACAAGCGACGAAAGCTGATCGTAAGCCATGTTCCTTGCATCCCGGTAGTCGTTGGCATTTTCTATGCCCGACGCTTCCGCCGCAAGTATTTTCTGATTCAGGTCAAGTATCTCTTTACCGAGATCGTTTATGGTCTTGACCTCGTTCTTGATCTGTGTGTTTAAGTTTCTCTGATAAGTGATCAGACTGTCTCTGATACTCTGAACCCTGTCAAGATAAGTCAGCGATGTCGCGATAAACGAACTTCTGGTAACGATATTGTTCGAGTCCTTCTGCATCTCCTGAAGCGACTTCCACAGCTCATTTAAGGAATCATTGAAGGTTGCACCCTCAAGCTCCGAAAAGAAACCCTCAACCTCCTTGACAGTTTCCGTCTGAGCCTTGTAGTAGCTGTTTCTTCCGCTCTCTGTCCTGTAGGAAATATCAGCGAAGTTATCCCTGGTCGCCTTAACCTCAGCGGTCAATACTCCGAGTCCCGTCTGATTCTTCCTTATCGCGTCAACCGAAAGATTGTGATAGGTTCGGTCGGTAAGCAACACCTGCTGACGGCTGTAGCCTTCCGTATGAACATTTGTGAGGTTGTGTGCAGTTGCATTTAATGCATACTGATTTGTCTTAAGACCTGTCACTCCTACCGACAGTCTTCCCATGGTACCGCCTGCCATCAGTTAAGCCTCCTTCCTGAAATGTATCGGCACGGTCTGCAGTCGCCGTATCCTGTCATTGAAACGCACGACATTCAGTGCCCAGTGTTTCCTCTTAATTCTTTGAGTCAAAGCTTCCGCTTGTCACGGAAGTGGTATCTCCGTAGCCGCCCTTTCTGCCTTTGAACATATCCTTGCTGTACTCGGCAGTTTCCGGCGCCCTGTCTATATTCTGCAGCAGATTGATACTGTAATTGATCATCTCAAGCTGCGTTTGGATCAGATTCTGATTGTGAGCATTTACGTCCTTAAGCGACTTTGCCAGACGTCCGAGCTTGGTATTGATCTCCTGCAGAGGATCATGAAACTCCGGCTGTCCGGAAAGCATATCCACGATCTCGGTTATACGGACGGTGCCTCTGGGCTTTCCCAAAACCTGAGCGATTCCATCCATCGTCTTCCTTCGCTCTATATCGAGTCCGGTTATGGTATCTACAAGAAGCTGTTCCTTGTCGGTAGTAGTCCTCAGTCTGTCAAGATCGTTGGATACTATCGCGCCGGTCTTCTCCATGGAGACTTCCATAAGCTGCTCATATACCACATATTCCTTGTTAAGCTCTTCGATCAGATTCTCGATAAGACTTGCCATGCTGCAATCTCCCCTTCAATCCTCTTTAAAAAGCTGCCGACTTGTACGCACTCATAAGCTTTGCCGCAAAATCGTCCACGGACACATCATATGTACCGTTGTCTATACGCGATCTGATGTCGGCGATCTTCGCCTCACGCACATCCGGAACTGCATTTAAAGCATTTTTTGCTACCTGCATATCCTTTGCTGTTGCCGAAAGTGATACTTCATCCTTGAAGCTTGAAAAACCGGCCGCCGTCGTCCCTGACTTTGCCGTCTTGGCGGTACCGTAAATCTGATTCATCATGTTTATAGTACCTATACGCATATATACTCCTCCTAACCTTGTGGATTTTAGTACTCATCTTATTTATCGGAATTAATCCCGGATACATAACCCCTAAATGCAAATATCTTGAGAATACGCGTTGGAGCGGTCTGCGAGTGGTACCTCAAATCACACTCTGATTTTCACAATCAGAGCACTCGAGCTCTTGTTCCATCGCTCACTTTACAGTAAATCATAGGTTTTTATCGGCAAAAAAACAGCTTTGCAGTAGATGCGTGTTGCTGTTTCGAAACAGCAAGCACGCATCAATGCAAAGCGTCATTTAAGTCAGTTATTCATTTGTAAACCCGGTTAACTACGAGATCATAGCCCCTGCAGGCATATCCTTCTCTGCGGTTAAGAGTGCCAAATCTCCGTGCTCGTTTTCCGCACAGAGAAGCATGCCCTCCGAGAGAACGCCCGCAAGCTTTGTGGGCTTAAGGTTTGTGATCACGACAACCTTCTTGCCTACCATATCCTCAGGCTTGTAATAATTCTTGATACCGGATACTATCTGGAGAACTCTGCCCTGGATCTGTACCTGGCTGCAGAGAAGCTTCTTGGACTTCGGAACCTCCTCGCAGGAGAGCACCTCTCCTATCTGGAGCTGCATCCTGTCGAACTCATCTATGGTTATGGTATCCTTGACCTTGGCTTCAACCACCTTAAGCTCCTCTTCGGGGGCTTTCTTGGTCTCCGGTGCCTTCTCCTCCTCAGTGACTTCCGGTTCAGGGAAGCGCTCATGTATCACCTCGAGCATAGCCGGCACATCTATCCTGTTGAAGAGGATTTCCGGGCTGTCTGTAACCTTCTTTCCGCTCTCATAAAGTCCAAAGCTTGAAAGCTCGGTCACGCGCCTTGCCTCTGTATTTAGCTGCTTTAATATCTTCTCCGAGGTCTCGGGCATGAACGGAGCAAGCAAAGATGCACCGATCGTTATGCTCTCAACCAGGTTGTAGAGCACAGTATTAAGACGCTCTCTCTCCTCTTCGTTCTTCGCGAGAACCCACGGCTCGGTCTCATCTATATATTTGTTGCAGCGCTTGAAGAGATTCATGATCTCGGTTATGGCATCAGCCACACGAAGCTTGTCCATAGCCTCGTTAACCTTGAGTCTGGTGCCGATAACGACGCTCTTTAAGTCTTCATCTACCGAGTCACCCATTCCGCTGTCGGTTACAACTCCGTCGAAATACTTGTTCGACATGGATATGGTACGGTTAACCAGATTTCCGAGAGTATTCGCAAGGTCGGAGTTGATCCTCTCCATGATAAGCTCCCACGAGATAACTCCGTCATTCTCGAAAGGCATCTCATGAAGCACAAAGTACCTTACGGCATCCACGCCGAAGTACTCTACCAGGTCGTCGGCATATATTACATTTCCTTTGGATTTACTCATCTTACCGCCCGTCTGAAGCAACCACGGATGTCCGAATATCTGCTTGGGAAGCGGCTCGCCGAGCGCCATAAGTATGCACGGCCAGTAAATGGTATGGAAGCGAAGTATATCCTTGCCGATCAGGTGAAGGTCGGCCGGCCAGTACTTCTTGTAAAGCTCGCCCTTCTCGTCCACGCTGTACCCGAGTCCGGTGATGTAGTTTGAAAGTGCGTCTACCCATACATAGATTACGTGGCCCGGATCAAAGTCAACCGGTATGCCCCACTTGAAGGATGATCGTGACACACAGAGGTCCTGAAGTCCCGGGAGAAGAAAGTTGTTCATCATCTCATTTTTCCTTGACTCAGGCTGTATGAACTCCGGGTGTGTGTTGATGTGCTCGATCAGCCTGTCAGCATACTTCGAGAGCTTGAAGAAATAAGCCTCCTCCTTTGCGGGCTGTACATCCCTGCCGCAATCGGGACACTTTCCGTCCACAAGCTGTGAGGGGGTGAAAAATGACTCGCAGGGCGTACAGTACATGCCTTCGTACTCGCCCTTGTATATATCGCCCTGATCGTAGAGCTTCTTAAATATCTTCTTTACAGCAGTCTCGTGATCCTCGTCCGTAGTCCTTATGAAACGATCATAAGAAGTGTTCATCAGATCCCAGATCCTCTTGATCTCACCCGAGGTCTCATCCACGAATTCCTTAGGAGTGGACAGGTTTTCAAAAGCTTTGATCTCGATCTTCTGTCCGTGTTCGTCAGTTCCTGTCTGGAAATGCACGTCGTAGCCTACAAATCTCTTGTAACGTGCGATTGAGTCGGCAAGCACTATCTCGTAAGTATTGCCTATATGAGGCTTACCTGAGCTGTAGGCTATTGCCGTTGTGATGTAGTAAGGTTTTTTTGCCATATATGATAGCCCTCCTTATATAAATTAAGCCTGTCGCCATTTTAGCGGCAGGCTTGTAATCTGTAGTATATTATTTAAAGATCCTTCGCTACGCTCAGGATGACACTTCTTACGGTGTCATTCTGAGGGCGTATGCCCGAAGAATCTTTCTCGCTCAGGATGACATATTCTCATCCGACCTTCAGCCTGAACTTCTGCATGCTCCGGTCGTCATCGTCATCTATCAACTCTATCGCTCCGCCGAGTCCCTTTATCTTGCCGTCGAAGTCCTCGTAGCCACGGAGTATATACTTTATATCCTCAACCGAAGAGAAACCGTCTGCGGCAAGCGCTGCTATCACAAGCGCCGCGCCGGCTCTTAAGTCAGGAGCAACCAGGTTAGCACCGGTATAACCCTCAACACCCGTTATGATAGCGGTATTGCCCTCGACACTGATCCGCGCTCCCATCCTCGCAAGCTCGCTCACATATTTGAAACGGTTTTCAAATATGCTCTCGGTTATGATACTTGTTCCTCTTGAGAGAGCGAGCGTAACCGCCATCTGAGGTTGCATATCTGTCGGAAATCCCGGGTAAGGAAGCGTCTTTATATGTGTGCTCTTGAGTCTTCCGTCCGACATGACTCTTACGGAATCATCGTATTCTATAACATGGGCCCCTATCTCGTTAAGCTTAGCGGAAATAGCCTCGAGATGCTTTGGGATAACATTTTTGATAAGAACATTTCCGCCTGTTGCGGCAGCCATCATCATAAATGTTCCGGCTTCGATCTGATCCGGTATGATCGAGTACTCCGTCTTGTGAAGCCTCTCGACTCCTCTGATCCTTATGACATCGGTACCGGCACCCTTTATATTTGCACCCATACTGTTGAGGAAGTTTGCTACATCAACTATATGCGGTTCCTTCGCGGCATTCTCTATGGTAGTCTTGCCCTGGGCAAGAACTGCGGCAAGCATGATATTTATGGTCGCACCCACGGAAACTATATCCATATATACATGGTTTCCGAAAAGCTCATCAGCCCTTACGACTATCTTACCACCCTTGACTATCTCCCAGTTTGCACCGAGCGACTCAAATCCCTTGGTGTGCTGATCGATAGGCCTGGCGCCTATATCACATCCGCCCGGAAGAGCTACATTTGCATAGTGATACTTTCCGAGAAGAGATCCGAGAAGGTAGTAACCTGCACGTATCTTCCTTATATTGCCGTCGTCTACCTCAAGGTGCTTTCCGTCCCTTATGGTACCCGCGCATATGGAAACCGTATGCTTGTCTATGTACTTAACTCTTGCACCTATATTCTCAATAGCCGCAAGAAGCACCTTCGTATCCTGAACATAGGGTACGTTCTCTATGATGCATTCTTCGTCTGTAAGAACAGCCGCAGCAAGTATACCTAAAGCAGCATTTTTAGCACCTGCAATGGTAACCTCTCCCTCTAATCTGCGTCCGCCTTTTATTACGTATTTCTCCATCCTGCACCTTCTGTTGCTTTTTTTAGTTAAAAAATCATCAAATAACTTATGAATTATATCACCGCTGTTACATTTTGTAAATACGAACGTTTGTGCCCGCTGTCACGAACCCGCTTATCCCTCACCTGCATATTTTTTTCTCAGGTTGGCATAAGAGCTCGATTGATTATACGGACCCGGAAAAGCAGCTTTGCCGTCAGCGAATTTTCCGTATTCAATCAGCCAATAACCAACCGAATTTATATACTCCGACATTGCTTTGGCTTCGCCTCCTATTTTATTAACATCCCTTACCAGATATGGATCATGTACATACCCACCCTTATATGCTTCAGATTTCAAAACAAGTGAATTAAAAAGCAATGAAATATACATAGCTTTCAAAATTTATATTCATCCAGAAGTTCCGGTAAGGAATACCCGGATAAAACTCGGGAGCGTTCGGGTTTATTTTACCACATTTACACTCTTTTTGTTAAGAAAAGTATCAACCCGGATTAATAATCTTTGTGCTTGTTCGCATTAAAAAAGCGGTTCATCTCACTCATGTAAAATGTACCGCTTTTTCATCGTCCGTCAACCCACCGTAACCGGTGACGGGCAGGGGATTTCGTCACACTCACCGTCCGGTGACGGACTGTGTATTAAGACTGTAAAAGCTGCAACAGCCCTTGCTGTGACTGGTTGGCCTGCGCGATCATCGCCTGCCCGGCCTGTTCCAATATATTATGCTTATGGAATTCCCCAATTTCCTCCGCGTAATCCGTATCTCTGATCTGAGATTCTGCTTTCTGCAGGTTCTCAGCATACAGTTCATTTCCGTTTAAAGTTGCAGTCAGCCTGTTCGTCTGCGCACCGAAGTTCGACCGCTCCGCCGAAAGCACCTTGACCGCACGCTGAACCGCATTGATGGAGGCTTCCGCTCCCTCTCTCGTATCGACCGATACACCGCCGAGCCCCAATGAAGACATGGTAAGGCTGTTCCATTCAAGACGATGATCCTCTCCTCTGTTTGCTCCGGATTGTATATATACCTCCTTTATGGGAGGGTGCACCAAGATGCCTCCGAAAGGATCCTCACTTGTATATCCGGGATCATACCATGAATTGCAAATCTGTGGCTGAGATGTCAGCTTTGTCGAAAGTGAAATACCATATAAGTAATCCTTTACCTGAGCCGCATAGGTCTTCAGATCATTTTTATAGTATTTTAGTTCTAATTGAAATCTGTTTGATGCTATTCCGTTCCATAAAGCTTTTTCTTGGTCAGAAGGGGTATACTGAAAATCATTTGCATTTCGATTGTCAGGATCCTCCGCAAGCCAATTTGCAAGCGAAGCCTGGTATGCATTCCGATACCTCGTATTATATTCTTCATCATAAATCTGTGACCAATTCGGACGACTCTTATTAATTCCGTTAACACTTATGTTAAGCTCTGTATTGAATCCATTATCCGATTCCAGCTTCAGTTTCACTGAAGCCCCGTATAATATGGCACTGAGAAAGTCACCAGAAGATTGATTATAACTATATTTATCCTTCTTTGTAGAAATGTAATTAATATAGCTATCAATAGCTGAGTCTGTACCAACGATACCGTCTAGCGGCCATTTACCTTCCGCATTCGCAAGCGTATTTCCGGATGTATCTTCTATACTATAGGAATACCTTATTCCATAATAGTCTACGCTTGTCCAAGGATCATCGTGATAATACCAATCAGCAGAAAAAGAATGCGGAAACGAACCGTTATCCCAGTTTGTAAAGCTTTTCCCGCTATCCAGCTGCATATCGAACGGCATGGATGTATTTCCAACCTGTACACTCGGCTCAACACCCAAAGAAGATGACCACCTTGGAAGCGAAACATACGTAGCGACCGTAGAGCTATAACTTGCAGTTATACCGGTCGTTAGCTCAGCATTTACATCACCCTTTGCGGAAATATCTGCTAATTTGAATTCAAAGGAAAAGCCTGTCGTTGAATCATAAAAACTGTATGTCTTATTCGGATTAACCGGAGTACCGTCACCGGTATCAGTCTGCTCTCCCCAATCGTATATGCCGAATTCTTCCCAAGTTTTGCTTGAATATACATGATCCGTGATATCCTTTAGCGTTATTCCTGTTTCATCTGCCTCAAGCATAAAAAAATCCGAATTCCCTGTATCAATACGATCCTTCCATGTATCTTCAATCGTAAGATATGTCGAATAGCCCCTGATATCCACTGTTTCAGGCCTTCTTGCGCCATCAACCTGGCTTTCCCAGGTAACCTGCGTTGCAAAATTTCCTCCGTTAATTCCGTCTATGAATTCTTCCTTCCTATCTCCTGCAGGTACTTGAAACTCAATCGTTGTGCCATGAAAATCAAAACTATAGTTTCTGTCAGTATCCTGTTTAAACTCCATTCCAAGTTCTGTACAGGTCGTTGCCTTTACTCCGTTGATGAATATATTCTCCCCGTCCGTATGCCACTGGTACTTTCTCGCAAAATCAGGCGGGCGCTTTCCCGAACGCATTATAAAAGTGATATCCTCGTCAGGATTATCCTTATCCGTGATACTGTATTCCTTCGGAACAAATGTCCCGTCCTCATTAAACTTGACACCCATTTCTTCCCAAGTAAACCTTTTTTCATTGATAAGTACACCGCCGTATCCGGAAGGGTGAGTTGTGTCGTGATACATCTGTATATCATTGGGAATACCCGTTACACTTGGATTATACGACGTCGTCCAGAGCTTCTTCCCATTAAAATGAGTTGTCCTGAATATTCTGTCAAGCTCTCCTTTAAGCTCCTGAACTTCATCATCGATCGCGTCACGGTCATCCTGTGCGTTGGTATCATTTGCCGCCTGAACCGCAAGTTCCTCTATCCTATGCAGGATCTTATGACTCTCATTGAGCGCTCCGTCCGCTACATTCATCAAGCTTATTCCGTCTTCGATATTCTTCATGGATTGGTTGAGGTTTCTGATCTGATTCCTCATTTTCTCGGAAATAGAAAGACCTGCCGCATCATCCGCAGCACGATTTATCTTATACCCTGAAGAAAGCTTCTCGGTATTTTTTCTCTTGCCCTTGACATTTATATTATATTGCCTTGCCGCATTCGATGCCAACATATTATGCGCTACTACATTCATGCGATAACCCCCTTGTGTATAAACGGATGAAAATCTTATATCCGCTTAGGCCTTCCTTGGCCACTTGTTGATCTGTCATGTTTCATACAAATACTCTATCGGCAATTACTATCTATATAGTAACCTTTTACAAGGTATTCGTCAACATTTAATTTTTCATATACTATATAGGAAAACCAACAAAAGCCGTGACTTGCATTGAGAAAATGTTGTTCAAGAGGTGATTCGCATGGAAAATAGAATTTACACAATAAATGACTACGGTAAGATTGTAATACAGCTAAAGCCAATCATGGAAGAAAAAAACATCTCGCGAAACTATCTGGCTCGTTCAATCAATGCAAGATTCGAAGTGGTTGACAAGTGGTATAACGGAACTGTAGAAAAAATCGACGCAGATGTACTTGCACGAATATGCTACGTGCTTGAGTGCACTCCCGGAGATATCATCAAATACGATCGCACATAAGTAACCAAAAAAGCGGCTCATATCGAACCGCTTTTTTTATCGTCCGTCGCAACCCCGTCACCGATGACGGGCCGGAGTTAAATAAGGCCTGCGTCCTTCATCTCCTGACGCTTTCTCTTCATGCCTTCGATGATCTTCGCCTTGGCGTCGGCTGCCTGCTGCTGGGTGGCGTCCGGTACATCCTTTAAGACATAATCCATACCCATCTTCTCATACTTGGCTTTGCCCATGGTGTGATACGGAAGAACCTCAAGCTGTTTCACGTGCAGGAACTGACCGATAAAGTAACCGAGCCTGTCGAGGTACTCGTCGTTTAACGTAATGCCCGGAACGACCACGTGACGTATCCTGATATCCTTACCCTTCTCGTCCATAAACTTAAGAAAATCAAAGATGTTGTCGCAGGGCTGACCAGTAAGCGCCTTGTGCCCCTCGGGATCTATATGCTTTATGTCGAGCATTATAAGGTCTGTCGAATCCATCAGGCGATCGTACTTGGCAAGAGTTTCAGCAGGCTCTCTTCTGAAGGTTATACCCGATGTATCCAGACAGGTATGTATCCCCTTCTTCTTTGCGCCCTCAAAAAGCTCAATCAGAAAATCAAGCTGGAGCATCGGCTCACCGCCTGTCACCGTAAGTCCGCCGTCCTTTAAAAAAGGCTTATATTTGTCGTAATCTGTCAGTATCTCCTCAACCGTCATTTTGGTTCCGCCTGCCATCTCCCATGTGTCCGGATTATGACAATACTGACACCTCATGGGACAGCCCTTCACGAACACCACATACCTTATCCCGGGACCGTCGACTGTTCCAA
>ONVB01000101.1 GCA_900321145.1 uncultured Eubacteriales bacterium
AAACTCGGATTTAAGAAGGATTCTTAACTCTGACAAGTTCACTTCCATGTTCAGCCGATACGAGGCCGAAAGCATAATACCGTCCGATGGGGATACTATCTCGCTGCTTACGGCTTCCGAGGCTGCCGGGTACTTTGCGACAGATGCTGACAGGGAGCTTGCCATAACCGAAGTTGCCGAGGCTAAAGGTACCAATATCAATATCAACAGCAAGGCAAACCAATGGGATATGAAGGGGTATCGCTCCTCCTGGTGGTGGCTCCGCGGCGAGCCGGGCGTAGAGGATATCTATGCCCCGATCGTATCGGTGGACGGTACAATACAATTAAATGAAAAAGAAGTTAACCGCCCGTACGGAGCAGTCAGACCATATATACAGGTAAGGATCAAAGACTGATGTAATCAGCACCGTACAGGCAGGCACAAAAGATACGCAGGGCTATAGAACGGCGTCCCTTCTTAGCGAGGTTTCTCACGAGCTTAGAAGGGCTACGCCGTGAAATAGAGTGCGAACGTCCCTGCGTACTTTTAGTGCACTGCCGTAGCGGTGCGTCCTGATTATGTCCACGCAGGGTTGACATAGCTTTATACAGGTGCTAAAATTGGAACTCGATTTCAAAAAGGAGATGTGAGCTTTGGCTGCAAAAGGGAAATATAACACAAAACAGAGAAGTGAGCTTATAAGCTACCTTGAATCGGTGCCCGGTCAGCACGTGACCATAAGCGATATGTGCGACTATTTTGAGGGCATAGGCAGCGGTATAGGCAGGACTACCATATACAGGCAGATGGAGCGTCTTGTGGACGAGGGTATAGTCAACAAGTATATCATCGATGCGAATTCACCTGCCTGCTTTGAGTATATAAAAAAGGAAGAGCATGCCGACAGTGAGTCGGACTGTTTTCATTGCAAATGTGAGAAATGCGGCAAGCTTATCCATCTTCATTGTGATGAATTAAGGATGATAAAGAGTCATCTCGAGAAGCGTCACAGCTTCACTCTTGATCCCCTGAGAACAGTGTTTTACGGTGTGTGTGAGGATTGCAGGTAATGTCACTTATTTCGGTTGAAAATATAAGCTTGGGCTATGATAATGATGTCATCGTGAGTGATCTTTCCTTTGAGGTAAATGAGGGTGATTATCTGTGCATTGTAGGTGAGAACGGTGCCGGTAAATCCACGCTCATGAATACGATTTTGGGGCTTAGGGCGCCTCTTTCGGGAAATATAAGCTTTAAGGACGGTCTGACCAAGAACGAGATAGGGTACCTTCCGCAGCAGACCCTGGTACAGAGAGATTTCCCTGCATCGGTATTTGAGATAGTATTGTCCGGATTTCAAGGCAGGCTCGGGAGAAGATTTTTCTATAGCAAAGAAATGAAGCAGGCCGCCATGGAGAACATGGAGAGGATGCGTATTACCGAGTTTAAGGACAGGTGCTACAGAGAGCTTTCGGGCGGACAGCAGCAGAGGGTGCTGCTTGCGAGGGCGCTGTGTGCAACAAGAAAGCTTATCCTGCTCGATGAACCGGTAGCCGGTCTCGATCCCAAGGTAACCGCCGAGCTTTATGCGCTTATCAAGGAACTTAACACTTCGGGGATCACGATAATCATGGTATCGCATGATGTGGCTGCCGCGGTCAGATACTCAAGTCATATACTTCATGTGGGAAGAAAGCTGTTCTACGGAACGGTTGATGAATATAAGAACAGTAAGATAGGAAAGAAGTTCCTTGCGGTTTACGAAGAGGGAGATGTGTGATGGGTGATTATTTAGAAAAGCTTTCATATTATCTTTCGTTCCCCTTCGTGCAGTATGCGATAATCGTGGGAACTCTTATAGCGCTTTGCTCGTCGCTGCTCGGCGTAACGCTGGTGCTTAAGAGATTCTCCTTCATCGGTGACGGCCTTTCCCATGTGGCTTTCGGAGCCATGGCGATAGCCGGTGTGATGAAGCTTACGAACGAGATGGTTGTGGTGCTTCCGGTAACGGTGGTTACGGCTATACTGCTGCTTCGTACCGGGCAGAACACCCGGATCAAGGGAGATGCGGCTATTGCCATGCTTTCGGTGGGAGCGCTGGCCTTTGGATATATGCTCATGAACATTTTCCCGACATCCTCAAATGTATCGGGAGATGTATGTACGACGCTCTTTGGTTCGACGTCGATACTGACGCTGAATCTGACGGAGGTCTGGGTGTGTATCATACTTTCGGTGATAGTGCTCGCGATATTTGTACTGTTTTACAATAAGCTGTTTGCCGTGACCTTTGATGAGAACTTTGCAAGGGCAGCGGGAACCAAGGTGGGAGCCATGAACCTTATGATCGCTGTGGTCATAGCAGTGATCATAGTGCTGGCCATGAATTTAGTCGGTTCGCTGCTTATATCTGCGCTTGTCATCTTTCCGGCCCTTTCGGCCATGAGGGTGTTCAAGAGCTTTAAGGCTGTTACCATAGCCTCGGCGGTACTCTCGGTCGTGTGTGCCGTCATCGGACTGCTTGCAGCCGTTCTCTTCGGTTATCCGGTTGGATCGACCATAGTCACGGTAGATGCAATCGCATTTTTGATATGTGCAATCATAGGAAGAAGGTAGGATATGATACATAAGAGATGCAGAGGCTTTATCGGAGCTGCCTGCCTGTGTGCGCTGATGTCGCTCACGCTTACCGCTTGCGGTTCTTCGGGAGCGACACAGAGAAATGATAGATCAAATTCGATATATGAGCTCTTCGATGAGGGCTCTCCCACAACCGAGGTGTCAAAGGCCGATGCCACGGAAAAAACTACTGCGGAGAAGACTACCGAAGCTGCAACAGAGAAGACCGTTAATGAGGAGATTACGGAGGAAGAGACTACGGAGGAGCCTGCATCGGAAGATGTAACTTCGACGCAGGAAGCCGGCGGATCCGATGACGGAGAGAGACCGGCGGTAGAGCTTGATCTGTCTGCGATGTCGGGAACCATGGTTTACTCCGAGGTCAGCAATATATGTGCCTACCCCGATGAATACAGGGGAAAGGTCATACAGATGAAAGGACTGTATAACTTTTATCACGACGATGCCACGGGAAACGACTACTACGCCTGTATCATACAGGATGCGACAGCGTGCTGCGCGAGCGGTATAGAGTTTGTGCCGGACGGGTTTGAGGATGAGATCACACCCGGTGAGGAGATAACAGTGGCCGGTACATTTGATACATATAAAGAGGGCAATTTCACTTATCCCACATTGAGAAATGCATGGCTGGTATCGGAAAACTCAAACTAAGAAGGATCTTTTGTAAAGTGCCGTCATGGCTTCGTAAAGGATCTTTGGAAAGAAGAATATGACATGAAGAAACTATGTATGGTTGTACCGTGTTACAACGAGGAGTACAATGTAAAGCTTCTGTATGAAGCCTGCGTAAAGACACTTGAAAAATATATAGATGACACTGAGTTTGTGTTTGTAAATGACGGAAGCGCCGACGGAACGGCAAGGTCCTTAAAGGAGATCGCAGAGTCGTCGCCCTATGCGGTGAAGGTTATCAACTTCTCGAGGAACTTCGGCAAGGAGGCAGCACTGCTCGCCGGTTTGAAGTATTCCGAGAGCGAGTATACGGCTATAATCGATGCCGATATGCAGCAGAATCCGAAATATGTGCTCCGGATGCTTGAGGTTTTAGAGGAACATCCCGAGTACGATATGGCCGCGGCTTACCAGGACAGGAGAAAGGAAAGCAAGCTTCTCTCGTTCTTCAAAGGTGCATTTTATAAGATAATCAACAGTCTTGCGACGGTTGAGATAAAGTCGAACGCAAGCGATTTCCGCGTGATAAGGCGAAATGTGCTCGAAGCTGTGCTCTCGCTCCCCGAGAAGTGCCGCTTCTCAAAAGGAATATTTGCATGGATAGGCTTTGAGACCTACTTTACACCTTACGAGGTCGAGCAGAGAGCGACAGGACGGACCAAGTGGAGCTTTGGTAAGCTTTTTAAGTATGCTATAGACGGTATCTTAGACTTTACGGTCAAGCCGCTTGTCATATCCTCCATGCTCGGTTTTTTGTTCTGTGTGATATCTTTTGTAGGTTTTATATGGATATTCATCAAGACTCTTGCATTCGGCGATCCCGTGGCGGGCTTCCCGACGCTTGCCTGCCTTATACTGCTCCTTTCCGGAGTCCAGCTCTTTGCGGTCGGTATCTTAGGGCAGTATATGTCCAAGAATTATGTGGAGATGAAGAACAGACCTCCATTTATAGTAAAGGAGATCGTAAAAAGCGAGAGCGTTAAAAAGGACGAAGAAGAAAAATAGCTGAAGTTCATATACGTATTCCGAAGAACAACTGAAATAAAACTAAAATAATCACCTCCCGAAGTCGATATAATATACAGAATTGTGATTTTTGTCTCATCCTGAGCGAAGCAACAGGACAATATGTATCATCCTGAACAAAGCGAAGGATCTTTATATATCGGCATTCGGGAGGTATTTTTATGCTCAAGGGAAACATGATAGGAAATGAAATGGCTGCGAAGGCTTATGCGGATGTGACGGCTCTCGGCAGTATTCCGGGAAGGCAGCAGGGTGTTGCCGCTCCTGCCGGCGGTGTGAGCGAGACTGCAGGCATAGCATTTGATAAGAATGAGGATAATAAAAGGGGCGGAGTCATAAGCGGCTTTGCGGATTATATGAATGAATTAAAGGCTTCTGCAAAGGAAGACAGGGAGAGCGAGCTTGTCTCGGACGAGGAGGCTAAGGAAGAGGCCAAGGAGATAGCGAAGAGCTTAAGCCGTGAGGAAATAGCGGTCTTAAAGCAGATGGGTATAGATGTATCCTCGGCCGATCTCGACGACCTGATGGGCATGATCAATTCCATGCGGGGTGAAGCGCGTATGGATCGGATAAACGAGGTCATGGCGTCACTTTCGGCTGAGGATCTTGAGAACACGACTGTCGTAGGAGGGACGGCAGTCACGGCTTCGGGCGCAGAGATTGAGGGCGTATCCGTGACCGATGTTGTGGCAGACAGGATAAAGACTGATGATGAGGACAGGTCGGGCGATTTTAAGATAGCGGAAAGTGACCTTTTATACCTTGTAAAGAACGGGCTTTCATTTACAGGCGGCAGTCTCTACAAGGCGCATTATTCGGGCATAAGGATCGAGGAACCGGGAGACGAACTGCTTTCATCCATGAAAGGCGAGCTCGACAGGGTATTAGAGCAGGCCGGTCTTCCGACGGATGAGACAGGCGAAAGACAGGCGGGGCTTTTGCTTGCAAATGATGTGCCGGTAACCCCGGATAATGTAAGGAAGCTTGCGGCATATGAGAGCTTTTCGGGCTCTTATGCGGGTGACCTCGATGAGAAGAAGATCAATGAGCTTGAAAAGGAGCTTGCTCCGTCGGTCGAAAAGGCGCGGGAGCTTATGGAAACCGTAAGATCCATACCCGCGGAGGCTGTGTATGACATGGCCAGGGAGGGCAGACAGGTAACCATTGCCTCTGCGAAAGCATATGTTGAAGAGCGGGCAGAGCTTTACGCTACGAATACCGCGAATACCGCATCGGGCGGGACAACCGCTGCCGACAGGGTACTCGAAAATGCGGAAAGATTTAAGGACGCCGATCCCGAGGCGCTTACAACCATGAGGCGCATGGAGGAAATCAGGCTTTCCATGACGGTTCAGGTATCTTACCGTATGCTGAAGATGGATATAAATGTAGATACAAGGGAGCTTTCGAAGGTCGTGGCCGACTTAAGGCGCGAGGAGGCAAGGCTTATCAACGAAGCATTTGCACGGGAGGGAGTAGAGGCTACAGAGGAAAATGTCTC
>ONVB01000082.1 GCA_900321145.1 uncultured Eubacteriales bacterium
GAAGACTCCGACTGTCCGAAGCCCTCCATGATCGAAAGTCCCGTAGACTTGTATATTCTCTCAAAAACCTCGGGGTTGAGCGCTTCGCCGGCTGTCGTCAGATTCGACACCGAAGAAAGGTCATAATCCTCAAGAGTCATATGCGAAAGCACCCTGTAGACCGTCGGAGGCGCACAGAAGGTCGTGATCTTATATCTCGAGAGCATGCCGAGTATCTCATTTGCTATAAACTCGTCATAATCATATGTAAATACCGCAGCCTCACAGAGCCATTGTCCGTAAAGCTTGCCCCACATGGCTTTGGCCCAGCCGGTATCACTGACCGTAAAGTGGATTCCGTCCCTCTTTACCTGCTGCCAGAACCTCGCAGTCACATAATGCCCGAGAGCATATTTATAGCTTTGTGCCGCGATCTTCGGATAAGATGTGGTACCCGAGGTAAAGAACATAAGCATTGTATCATCGCCGCCGGCAAAGTTCGCAGGCTTCTTGAACTCATCCGAGAAGAAGCGTATGTCGCGATTGAAATTTCTCCAGCCCTTAACCGATTTGCTGCCGACAAGCACCTTCGCTTTCAGGCCTTCATAGCCTTTCTCTGCCTTGTCTATCTCATCGACGCATTTTCCGTCAGAGGTTGCGATCACAGCGCTTATCTTAGCAGCCTTGAACCTGTACTCAAAGTCTTTCTTCACCAGAAGAAATGTTGCGGGTATCGCTATAGCGCCTATCTTGTGCAGCGCAAGTATGGAAAACCAGAACTGGTAATGTCTTTTGAGCACAAGCAGCACACGGTCACCCTTTTTTATGCCGAGGAACCTGAAGTAGTTTGCGGTCATGGATGAGTATTTCTTCATATCCGCAAATGTAAAACGTCTCTCTTTTCCCTCCCGGTCCACATGAAGCATGGCCAGACGGTCAGGCTGTTCACTTCCGAGTCTGTCTACCACATCATAAGCAAAATTAAATCTGTCGATGTCATGGAAACGTATGTCCTCAAGCAGTCCGCTTTCCTCATCGACTATCGTATCTATATATGTGCCGGCTATACCCGGCTCCGGTTTGAATATTTTTTCCGGCATAAGGCACCTCATCAAAATCTTCACATGTAGTTTTCAATACTACATCCATTCTATGTTCTGGGTTTGCTGTTGTCAAGATGATAATTTACCGAACATGGCAATTTTACTGCATTTTTTTTGACTATAATGCTTAATTTAAGTCTCTCTAAAACTCGATTCCCTTCCTTGCGGAAATGCCGCTCGCATACGGATGCTTCTCAGACGTAATGTTTGATATATAATCCGCCTTTTTGACTAAGGCCGCCGTCGGGTAGTATCCCGTTATGATAAACTCAAACTGTCCCGAGCGATCATCCAGCAGCTTTAAAACTTCCGCTTCATCGCAAAGTCCGGAATTGATCACGTGCAGCAGTTCATCCAAAACTATGACACCTTTAATCTCTTCTCCCGCAGAGTGTTCCCCGATCCACGCCACGACATCAGCCATTATACCTGTATAACACGCTTTGAGAGCCTCTCTTTGTTCTTCATTCAACTGCGAAGAAAAACCGTAGAACTTCTCCGGGATGAGAACCGTAACCCCTTTTAACTCCCGCAGCACCGAAAGCTCGGAAGAACTTCCGTCCTTCAAAAACTGCACAAAAAGCACAGAAAGGCCGGCGCCGCAGGCTCTTACAGCAGCACCGACCGCAGCGGTCGTCTTTCCTTTTCCGTTTCCGCAATATATCTGGACCATCTTACACCCGTGACCTCCGTAAATTATTACGGGTATTCTACCATTTCTTCACATTTTTTGCCACTTTTTTTAGCATTAACGTATACTGTCGTTTGCTCTCCGGGGTGCCGGTCGGCGAAAGTCCGTTTTTTTCGGAAGAATTCTTTCTGTCAAAGCTTTATAGAATACTCGCTCGAATACATATTTTTCAGCTTCTCCGATGTGTTAAACCTCTCGCTCATGCAAAACTCATGAGACCAGGTCATATAATATGCCCACGGCGTATGTGATTTCGACAGTATATTTACATCGGGAAATCTGCCCACTTCTCCGAGTGCGGCAACTTTGTTCTTTGACGTGGCTTCCACAAGCTCGGCGTACTCCTTTTGAAAATCAGTCGGCGTATCAGCCTCGGGGTACAGGTCTCTTGTTACAATGTCCACATATTCATCTCCGGGATAGCCTTCCTTGAGAGGGCAGTTCCATACCCAGAGCAGGTTGTTCAGATGATGTATATCCGTATAATGCCTGTACATGAGCCTAAATAACTCTGCGGCAACCTCACAACCGTATCTTCCCCACCAGAACCATGTCCCCTCCGATTCATGAAACGGTCTCCAGAGGATTGGGATATCCTTATCACTAAATCGCTTTAAATGTCCGGCGATCACATCCATGTCCCTGTAGAACGCCTCCCTCTCCGGTGTTCCTTCTTCAAGCACTCTCCTCGCATCAAAATCCGTATGCTCCGAGAAAAAGCTTTTGTCTCTTCCCCCTAAGGGTGAAAACCAGTGAAACGTAAATGTAAGTATCGCATTCTTCTCCGACAGAGCCCACTTATACGCTTCGTCAAGCGTATCACGGTTGTCATAAACCTCCTTAAGACACTCCTCCGATGCGTCATCGTAGTTGATATTCGGCGAGTATGAAAGAAGCTCGAACCCGCGCAGCATCGGTTCTCGTCCGGTTATATTCCTGATATAAGATATCTCCTCCATTTCCACAGACTGCGTATGCTGTCCGGTGATTATATGGTGTCCTGCCGTTTCATTTAAGAAAGCTAGCAGCTTTGTCGCATTTTCCGATGCATTCGGATTTACCGGCTTTTGCATGATCAACCTCCCGTGTTTTCTCTGTTTGTTTTCTCCGTTTGCTTTCTCTGTTTGTTTTCTGCGCAAAAGCGTAAAACATACAAGCGAATCTGTCAACAAAAAACGAAGCTACGGAAGCATTTTTCCTGTCATTTCCCGCTTTCCCCCGCTCATCCGGACGAACTCTCGTCCATTTTGTTTTGTCGTTACGGGTGGTTTCGCACTTTCTCCCTTTCCACCCGTAGTTGCCATAATCGATATAGATGGAATGCCGTGATAGGGTAAGTATCATCCATACGGTCAGAAGCCGAACACACGAGAGCGATCCTTTGAGTGGTCGTTGCTCTTACGTGTCTCCTCCAAGGTAAGCACTATATCACGCTTGGTGATAAGGAGGTTTCCGGCAGGGATGACCGCACTCTTGTAATACCTCTCTGCTATATGACGCTCCATATTCTCCACGAGAACTCTGGCCTCACGCCCGTTTCCGAAGGCACTGTCCTTCAGCCTCATCTCGAAGTAATTCCTGATCAGATCATCTGCCGTATGCACCATACGATAGCCCCTTCCTCCCGCGATATGATGTACAACTCTGACCATATCGTCCGCATTGTAGCTCGGGAATGAAACCTCAAAGCTTATCCTGCTCTTGATGCCCGGATTGGCCACAAGGAATTCCTCCATCTTATTGTCCTGCTTTGTCACATATTTACCGCCGTATCCGGCAAATATCACTACCTTATCATCCGCATGCTCCTCAAGCTCTATCGCAAGCTGGGCTAAGGCTTCCTGCGAAAATGTATCCATCTCACCGTTATGAGATGCCGCTATGGAGTAAGCCTCATCTATGAGAATGATGTCATTTTCCTTAAACAGATTCCTTACCTTGTCAACCGTATGTCCGACATAGCCGGCCTTGAGCTGAGAACCGCTTACAGATATGAACTTTCCTCTCGGTATAAGCCCCTCCTTTCTCATCAGCGCTCCGAGCGCCTTGGCCGCAGTGGTCTTGGCAGTGCCCGGTGCCCCCAGGAACAAAAATACATTGTGATAGTCGCTCACCTTACTGCCCGCAAGCTTGCGCCTCTTCACGAACTTCATAAGGTGAGTCACACGGATAAGCTCATCCTTAACCTGTTCAAGCCCGACCAGATCATCAAAGCTCACATCATCCACCGGTGCCTTGTTGATGCTCAGGATACCGAGCTTATTTAATGCCTTTAGCGAGACAACCTCTGCCTCGGGGTTATTGTGCTTCAGCAGCTTCAGCGACTTCTCCATAGTTTCGGAAGGGTAATCGGTATTTATCTTCGATAGCTTCTCTGTTATCAGCTCGAGCTCATCCTCATTCTCAAGCTTTAGCTTATACTCCTTGAGCCACGAAGAAAACAGCCTTACCCTGTATGCATTTCTCTGTTCCTCACTGCAGTAAACCCTCACATAATCAGCCGTCAGCATAAGCATAGCCTTCGTGATCTCCGGAGACCTTGTTATACCTTCATCCTCGGGATCGACCTCCGTTCCTACCGCAAAGGGGTTTCCGTACATAAAGCTGCCGGAATTCATGTCCCCTCTGATGAACAGGATGAATACATTTCTTGATTTCTCAAAAAGCTTTACATGCTCCGGATCAAAATATGCCGAGAAAGGCATACATCCCGAATCATCCTTGACAATACAAACTGACTTATTTCTCAAATCCATCCAATACGGCTTCGTATACTCCCGAGGCGAGATAGAATACTTAACATTCTCAAAAGGCAGGCTGTCATAGCCATTCTTGGTAGCACACTCGTTGATCAGCTCATCATTATCTATCACGGGCAGATAATTATCATCGTCCAAATAATAATCAGTCTCCGAGCAGATAAAATCGTCCTCCTCATATCTGCGCTCATCCTCATAATAATCCTCACAAAAGTCCTCTTCTTCCGGACTCTCTCCATGCGTACCGGCTTCCTTCTCTCTGAGCATACCGTAGAGATAGCTTACCGCAAGGTATCCCTCCTCCTCATTCTCGGCCTCGATTATGATATACTTTCCGACATTGTCACTGACCGCGATCCTGCAGTCCTCAAACTGTACTGCTCCCTCACCGACATCCGCCTCCCAGGACTCGTGATCCACCACACTTTTTACATCAAGGAACTTGAACCTCTTTCCGTTCGCCTCTTTCCCGGTTACAAACTCATTTCTTCTTACTATCATCACACTATCCTCCCGTAAAAATCTTTGCGCCGCTTCACTGCTCAAAATGACACAGACTCCATGCGTGATACGAGCGTGTCATAATGAAGGCTTTAACCCGAAAAACCTTTCCATAATTCACTTTACTACGTCAAACTTCTATAATTATAATCGCAACACACGACAGATATATTGCCCGCTTATAAAAATATCAAAAAGGACTGCGCAATATTGCGCAGTCCCACTCGCCAAAAACAATCTATGAATCTTATACCCGGTCCTCTATAAATTCCACGCTTTTACATCTGCCGGAGTTTCCGCTATAAAATCAGCTCCCGCTCTTTCAAATTCCTCTCTGCTGCCATAGCCGTACAGCACTCCCATCGCGCTTATCCCCATCTTGTGCGCGCCCTCGATGTCCTGCTTTCGGTCCCCCACCATAAGCACTTTCGATCTGTCCTTTATCTTGAGTCTGGAGAACACCTCAGCTATGACATCCGACTTTGTATGCCTTTCTCCGGGAACCGAGCCGCATATGGTATCAAAGAACTCACTTATCCCAAAGTACGATATGATCCTCTCGGACATAAGCTCCGGCTTTGAAGTAGCAACCGCAAGTTTCATGCCGTTATCCTTGTGACTTCTCAGCATCTCCTCGATACCGTCATAAAGGGAGTTGTCATTCCAGCCGACGGAATTATACCTTTCACGGTAAATGCGTATCGCCTCGGTCTTATCATCTCCCGTCAACCCAAAGAACTGCTCCATGGACTCCTCAAGCGGCGGTCCGATAAGACAGCTCATATCTTCAAGATAAGCTATCCCCAAAGTATCGAGCATATACTCAAAGGAGTGTATTATCCCGGGACCCGATGCCGTGAGCGTTCCGTCCAAGTCAAACAAAACATATTCGAATCTGCTGAAATGATCATCCATATTGTATCTTAACCCTCTCTATTCTTCCCAATCTCATACGATAGTATTATTAGCATTTTATGATGTCGGTGTCAAAAGATATTTTGCCCCGACTCATGATCCTAAAAACAGGTATATCAAGAAAAACAAAGAAATACTTTACAATTTTACCTTGAGTAATTATACTATTGTAAGTTTTTGCTTTATAAATAAGTAACATTTTTTCTCAGGAGATATTGATTATGAAGAAAAGCGTTGAAATCAGATGGCACGGCCGTGGCGGCCAGGGCGCTAAAACTGCTGCCCTGCTTCTTGCGGATGTTGCCTTCAATGAAGGGCTTTATGTACAGGGCTTTCCCGAGTACGGCCCCGAGAGAATGGGTGCGCCTATCACGGCTTACAACCGTCTCTGTCACGATGAGATCAGAGTGCACTCAAACATCTACGATCCGGACTTTGTTGTAGTCGTAGACGAAACCCTGCTCCACGCAGTGGATGTAACAAACGGACTTAAGGAGGACGGTGCCATCATCATCAACACCGCCCAGCCCAAGGAAAAGATAATCCCTCTCTTAAAGGGTTATCCCGGAAAGGTATATACCATAGACGCAAGAAAAATATCCGTCGAGACCTTAGGCAAGTACTTTCCCAACTCGCCCATGCTCGCAGCCATAGTCAAGGTTGCCGAGATCATGGACAAGGATGTCTTCCTCTCACAGATGGAGGCAAGCTATAAGCACAAGTTCGCCAAGAAGCCTGAGGTAATAGAAGGAAATATGAAGGCTTTGGCCAGAGCATTTGAGGAGGTGGCCTAATGGGTAGAGAGACCGATGTAACCAAGATAAACGAAAAGAGTCCCTACTATGATATAACCCCCGGCAACCAGATTTTAGGCGGCGGCGGTTCAGTTCACTTCAACACAGGTGAGTGGCGTACCAAGACTCCTGTTATGGACTGGAACAAGTGTACACAGTGCTTACTCTGCACTCCATGCTGTCCTGACAGCTCCATACCGATCAAGGATGGCAAGAGACAGGACTTTGATTATGACCACTGCAAGGGCTGCGGTATATGTGCCAAGGTGTGCAGCTTCGGTGCAATATGCATGGTAGAAGGCGTAGACCCGAAGGGAGGTGTGTAGGATGTCGATCAGAGAGAGAATGTCAGGTAACGAGGCGACAGCCTACGCTATAAGACAGGTGAATCCGGACGTATGTGCCGCATTCCCGATCACACCTTCAACGGAAATCCCGCAGATGGTATCAACTTATATAGCTAACGGTGAGATGGACACAGAGTTCATACCGGTAGAATCCGAACACAGCTCCATGAGTGCAGCTATGGGTGCCTGCGCAGCGGGAGCAAGAGCGATCACCGCTACTTCATCCGCAGGACTCGCTTTCATGTGGGAGGTTCTCTATGTAGCAGCTTCCGACAGACTTCCGATAGTCATGGCAGTTGTAAACCGTGCACTTACCGGTCCGATCAACATCAACTGCGACC
>ONVB01000077.1 GCA_900321145.1 uncultured Eubacteriales bacterium
ATCAATTATGTACGCTACCGGAAACAAGAAGATGCTTAACATGCTCATCTTGGAGGTTCTAAGGAGGTACTCTGATGAAAAGCATCCACTTACGCAACAGCAGATTATTAAGCTCCTTATGCAGAACTATGGCATGGAGTGTGATAGGAGATCTGTTAAGAATAATGTCGAACATCTTGTGGAACTCGGATATGAAATTTCCATGGATAAAGGATATTATCTTATTTCTCGCGAATTTGACGATGCCGAGCTTAGAATTCTGATTGACAGTGTATTGTTCTCCAAGTCCATATCAACAAAGCAGGCGCAGGGACTTATTGATAAGCTAAAAGAGTTTGCCAGTAACTACTTTATTGCAAAAGTCTCACATATTAAGAACCTCCCGAATTTGAATCGTACGATCAACAAGCAGGCTATGTATGCTCTTGATACAATCAATGATGCCATATCTGAACGGAAGAAGATCAGCTTCCTGTATAACGAGGTCGGGACGGATTTCAAACTGCATCCTAAGAAAAAGGAGCCTTCGATTTTTAATCCGTACGAGATTGTTGCCAATAATGGACGATTTTATCTTATTGGAAACTATGAAAAATATGACAATATCGCACATCTTAGAATCGACAGGATGACAGAAGTAGAGATGCTTGATGAGAGAGTAAAACCTCTTAAGCATATTCCCGGCTATGAAAGAGGACTTGATCTGCCCAAACACATGGCTGAACATATTTATATGTTCAGAGGTCCGAGTGAGACTATCACGATCAAGACTACTGAGGATAAGATGACAGATCTGGTGGATTGGTTTGGAACGGACTTCACAGTGACAAAGGGAAAGGGTAATGAAATAACAGTACGATTGAACTGTAATATTCATGCAATGGAATATTGGGCATTGCAATATGGGCCTTCTGTTGAAGTGCTAAAGCCGGAATCGTTGAGAAAACAGATATGTGAAGACATCCGAGGAATGGCTGAAAAGTACGGATGTTAATGAAGTGGCTAGATCATTAATGATTTGAAGAATCCTTCGGGGTTCTTCTTTTTTTTGCGGAAAATAATGTACATGCATATCGATACAATCGAATAACCAACATAAGGAAAGGGGATAGGAAGGATGGAAAACAATGATCGTGAGCAGAACAGTACGAGGACTATATGTAAATCCTATGTTATCGATGACGGATGGAATCTTCCGGAAGAGATCATAGAAGTCATCGACCTGACGATAGAGGAGGCATGGGAGTCAGCTGTGAGTCGCATTGAAGAGCTAAGAGCGAATCATAGGGGGGAATGGCTGACAATGGATGTGGCAAAAAAGTATCGACAATTGGCGGCCCCGTTTCTTGCCTTTTATGATGGACAGAACATAAAGACAGTGCGTGAGCTTGAAAAGGAACTGCAGGAAAAATATGACGTAACGGAACTTGAGGCAATCAATATTATCAACGGATACCATCATCGTGATTACGTGGAGAAATACTACCGGATCATGAACTGCATCCCGGAGGGATTTGACCAACAAAGTATCTGTGACAGCATCGCGGAAAGGTATTTAAGTAAAGCCGCGATGTAATCGGGGAAGAGGAATAAAATGGCAAAGAAAAGCACCAAACAGGAAACGAATAAAACCGTATTGCATAGACCCGGGGCTGAGTGGCTTACCCATGATATATGCGAATTCTATCATGATAAAGCTAAGGAAATATCGGATCATAGTACCGGAGATCCAAGATTCAATGCGTTATGCAAAGAGCTTAAGGAGCGGTGCGATATTACTGAGACGCAGGCTATCAACATATTGAATGGTTATCACATTAAGGAATATGTTGCTTTTCATGAAAGGCTACAAGCCGGAGGTGCAGAACAGTCCGGTGGTAAGGATGATATTGAGTACCTTGAGTGGCTTGCGGAGAAAGAAGAACGGAAGAAGACAAGTTTGAATGATTACAGTTTATTGGATGAAGATTGAATGCGTTACAAGAACTATGCCATCACGAAAGACTAAACCCTTCATTACCCGCGTAAGAATTGAAGATGGCCGGCATCTTGTGAATCTGCCGACCATCTCTTGTTACGACGATATGCAGTTTTGAGTTTCATGTCACGAGTTCCGGTGTTGAAGCCGTTCGTGACACGCCGCTTCTTAGCTTGAAGCTTCTTTAGGTTTTTCTCAACCATAACAAAAATCCTCCTTATAGTGTGATAATTCTATCATAGCTAAAAGTGAAAGAAAACACTGAGGTCAATATGCTATACTTATACAATGGGGAAAAGATAATAACCAAGAGGGTAATATTAGGAAGGAAACACAGTAATATGAGCACTGAGA
>ONVB01000050.1 GCA_900321145.1 uncultured Eubacteriales bacterium
CACATTTTCGGCAAGAGAAGCCGCGTAGATATTATAGTCCTGGAACACAGCGCTTATCTTGCTTCTGTACTCATCCGTGGCGTACTCGCGTATATCATGCTCACCGTACTTTATGCTTCCGGAGCTTATATCATACAGTCGCATCAAAAGCTTCACAAATGTAGTCTTTCCCGCTCCGTTCTCACCGACTATCGCTATCTTTTCCCCGGGCTTTATATTAAGCGATATGCCGTTCAATGTGTTCTTCTCGGAATTGGGATACTTAAAGCTAACATTCTCAAGCGAAAGCTCTGCCGCGCCTTCTGAAGGCTTAAGTCCCTTTGCATGCTCTATCACAGGCCGGTAGTCCAAAAGCTTCCTGAACTTTTCGGCGTACTGACCTATCTGCTGAAAGTCGACTAAACAGAAGTTGATCTGGTTTAAGTTACCCCTTATGTAGTTTGAAGCGTTGTTCGCCGAGGCAACCTCTCCTAAGGCGATGGACTTTAACTCAAGCGCCAGATAACCCAGGTAAGCCGGTATTGCAAAGAACGAGAATACGGTAAACACCGAAACCCAGTTCAGTATCGAAATCCAGGTAAGCTCAGGTCCATACTTTCTGCCTGCATCCGCCGCCTCTTTTAACGCATCATCAAACTGCTGTCTGAGCGGTGTCTTCACATCCGTAAGCTTGCATTCCTTAGCATACTCAGGCTGGTAGAACACCCTCTTGGAGTAATCGGCCTTTCGAAGCGCCTTCTTGTTCGCCACATCCCAGTCATACTCAAGCCGCTCTATCTTGAACCTTGTCAGAAGATTAACCGTAAATCCGGCTATCGGGAACACCGCCAGCATCGGATTGACCGTAAGTATCATGGCTGAAGCAACCGCCAAGGCAACCACTCCGCCCAGCACCCGGCTCACAACCATGACCGTCTTCTCTATCGTCTGGTCCGCATTGTTCGCAACTATCACATAGGTATCATAATAATCAGGATCGTCATAGTATATCAGATCCATGCAGCTGTTTCTCTCTATCAGCTCTCTCTGTATGGTTCCGCTGAGCTTGATCAGCTTTGCCTTCGACCACTCCTCTATAAGCTGGTTTATCCACTCGAGGCATATCACCAGCACAAGCGAAACGCCCAAAATAATCATTATCTGAGAGAACTCCGCATCTCCCGTAAGGCCGCTGATTATCGCCTTCAGGATAAATGTATCGTTCACCGCCTTACCCGCCATGGAGAGCACGTAAAGCACGATGATCCTTACGATAAGAGGCTTGTCGTAGCGCGCCGCATACTTAATCATGAACGCGGCATTTTGAATTATTCTCTTAACGCCTATGCTTTTTTCCTTCTTATCCATAATAAGCCGCCGCCCCCTTCAACATCTCCTCAGGTATGCTGTCCTGATAATTCTCAGCCTGGAGCATGAACATCTCATGGTAGTATCCGTTAAGCGCCATCATCTCATCATGACTACCCTGTTCGACAATCCTTCCGTCCTTCACAAGGTATATCTTGTCCGCCATCCTCGCCGAGGAAAGCCTGTGTGAGATGAAGATCACGCCCTTTCCCTCCGAAAGCTTCATCATATTGCGGTACATATTATACTCTGCAAGGGGATCGAGAGCCGATGAGGGCTCATCCAAGATAACCATATCGGGATCCGCCGCAAATACTCTCGCGATGGCGATCTTCTGCGCCTGACCACCCGATGGCACAAAGCCCTTCTCGTCGAACTCACGGCTGATCATGGTATCAAGTCCTTTATTTAAGCCCGGGTGCTCGGTGTCAAACTGCGCATTTATCAAGGCCTCGCGAACCGTCTTATAATCTGCCTCATTCTCCGGTCTTCTCATCAGCACATTTTCGGCAAGCGTAACGGCAAAAACCTGCAGATCCTGGAACACAGTTCCGAACCTCTTCCTGTAGGCATCGTGGTCTATGTCATTGATGTCTAATCCATTAATCAGTATCTTACCCGAGGTCACGGGGTAAAGACCCATGATAAGCTTGATAAGCGTTGTCTTTCCCGCGCCGTTGTAGCCGACTATAGCAAGCTTCTCGCCCTTATTCCACTTGAAGCTCACATCCTGTATGGTCGGCGTTTTGGCTCCCGGGTAGGTGAACGATACATTTACAAGCTCGACCGATGTTATATCGTCTATCACGGTCTTCGCCTGCTTCCCGCCCCTGTCCTGCTCAAGAAAATCCTCAAGATTCTTGAACAGCTTGGACTCGTTGAAGATAAATATCCTGTTTTCCACGGCGGCCTTGAGCTGGTTTGTCGAGAATGCCATAGCGGTGACCATGGCCACATAGCTTGACACATCCGCCGCCTCTCCGTACTTAACTCTGAAAGCAACATATATAAAGGCGCATACGCCCGCAAGAACCGAGTAGCTTCCCTTCATGAGAAATGAATAAAAGGCCGTCTTCATCCTGTAGATAAGCGAGATCCTCTCCATCTTGCTCACCGCATCCTCCTGCTTCTCAAGCATAAGGGAATTGATGTCGAAAAGCCTTACCTCTGCCGCGTATTTCTTCTCGTAATATACTCTCTTGACATAATCCGCGGTACGCTTGTCCCTGGTAATCTCCTTCTCCCGGTCGAAATTCGCCTGGGCATTCTTCTTGCCAAAGTACAGACTTACGACCATCGGTATGATCAGGAATACCAATAACACCGGGTCCACCGTGACCACGATCACAAGAGACATGATGGTCGAGATCACATTTCCGATGTAGACACCGGTTTTTATCGAGATGTTCATCGCGTCGTCTACGCACTTGTCAAGTGCCCTTGCGTACTTATCGTAGAACTCCGGCGACTCGTAATCCTTAAGCTCGAGACTGTCGGATATGTCCATAACCCTGTGGAATATGTGCCGGTACACCTTCGGCGTCCTTATCTTCCTGTAGGTCTCGTACCAGCCGCATATAAAATGTATGCACACGTGCAGTGAGCACGCCACCACTAAGAACCAAAACAGCTTGCTGTACTCGACATTTCTCTCTATGCAGTTGAAGATGTACTTTGTCAGGTACACAAAGAAGAACACGTAAAAAACCTGCTCAATCGAGTTCTTGAACAGCGTGTACACAAGCAGAAGCCTGTCCGACTCCCATATCTGTCTCAAAGCATAAAAAAGGTGCTTCAGTGATCTGTCCTTTTTCTCCATGTCTTTACTCATGCTATTTATCCTACCCTTTTTTCGTATCCGCCGATTATAACACAATCGCCATCCGTTGTAAAACAAAGTCAACGGGGACGGGGGCTGGTGACGTTTTATCGTCATCAACCCCCGTCCCTTGAGACTAATTTCTATTCTTACTCCGGATCTTCTCCGTCTCTTGTCTTATCGTAGAAGCTCTTAGCCTTCTTGTTCTGTGAAGCAAGCTTAAATGTCTCGCCCTTTCTCACGAAGTTAACCTGGAAAGCCTCAAGCTTGTAAGCATAGCCCTGTGTTCCTGCCTTCTCACCGCTCTTAGCCCAGTTCAGCCAGCCAAACTTCTCGCAGTAGGTTCTGAAGTAGATATCATAGAGCTTCTCAACCTGTCCTGAAGTTCGAAGCTGAATAAGCTCAACTCTTCTCGACTCGCCCTTGGTTCC
>ONVB01000295.1 GCA_900321145.1 uncultured Eubacteriales bacterium
GCCGTAGCTACGGCGAGTGAGAGCAACGACGTAGGTGGCGATTTAGGCAAGTTATATAGTCGATTTATTTGGAGACGGCTGCACTAGTGTCTGTTGGTGAAAAGATTATAACAGACAGCTAATCACAGAACAGTTACCTGTACACAGGTATTATCATAGCGAGTATTATATCATATTCTTTCACTTACAAAAACCATAAATTCAACCATTTTACTACTGATTTGCTACTTGTATCATTGAGTTCATCAAAATTGTATTATCCGCAAGATTACTATATACAATTATGTCTTTAGGATTGTATAATCAGTGCTATCCAGAAAGAAGCAAGAGGACGTATTTTAAACAGGAGGTACAAAACATGTCCAACGGGGTTACACAGTTTTCCGCACAGGATGAGTCCTTCATCCTTCCCTCGGCGGAGAACACAAACTATCTTTACTTTCCTATCGCAGGTGAGGCCGGACTCAAATCCTGCGTCACGCCTAACTTGGGCGGCGATGCCAAGCTCGATCAGGAGCACTTCGTGCTCGAGCCTGTAAGCGTCGAAAATCTTCACAACAACAAAAACACAAGAAACTTCTGGCTGAACTTCGGTGACGGGAAAACCTGGTCTGCGGTCGGAAGCTCTGCAGCACAGGAAGCACAAAGGTTCACGGACGAACAGGAGGAAAGCAGCGTCGAAGCCGGCTTCATGTGGCACAAGGCTTCAAGAACCTCAAAGCTCTTCGGTGTCAGCGCCGAGATTCTCTCCTTCGTTCCCGTAGAGGAAAATGTGGAGCTCACTCTCGTTCGTATCAAAAATGTATCGGACAAGCCCGTAACTTTCACACCTGTTGCTGCCGTTCCGCTTTACGGACGTTCCGCAGACAACCTGAGGGATCACAGGAACGTAACCTCCATGCTCCATCGCATCTACACGACTGCGGACGGAGTCATGGTAAAGCCAACCATGTCATTTGACGAAAAAGGTCACCGTCTGAACGAGACTGTCTACTATGTACACGGCTCCTCCGGTACCGGCGAAAAGCCGGCAAGCTTCTATCCTACCACCGAGATCTTCATAGGTGAAGGCGGAAGCTATCTTCGTCCGGGCGCTGTTATTTTCAACAAGGACGGAGTTCCTGCAGGTACTGCCATAGAGGGGCGCGAGGCCGTAGGAGGACTCAGGTTTGCGGACATCACGCTTCAGCCCGGTCAGGTGTGCTCATACGTTATAAGGACCGGTATCACAACCGATACCTCCGTTATCGAAAAGCTCGACAGCTTATATGGCACGGAGGATGCCGTGATAAATGCTCTTACGCAGACAAAGGCATACTGGCAGAAGAAGGTAAATGTTCACTTCCATACCGGAAGCAATGCATTTGACAACTTCATGTCCTGGGTATCCTTCCAGCCGTTCTTAAGAAGGATCTACGGCTGCTCCTTCCTCCCCTATCATGACTACGGCCGTGGTGGCCGCGGCTGGAGAGACTTATGGCAGGATTGCCTGTCACTGCTCTTTATGGAGCCTGCCGATGTCAGAAAGATGATCGTTGCCAACTTCGGCGGTGTGCGTGCGGACGGAACCAACGCAACCATAATCGGTGACGGCATCGGCAACTTTATCGCAGACAGAAACGGTATATCCCGTGTATGGATGGATCATGCTTTCTGGCCGTTCAGAACCCTAAAGCTCTACATAGACCAGACCGGTGATGTGGAGGTTTTGGACGAGACAGCTACCTACTTCAAGGATCCGCTCATCAAGCGCGCAACAGATATAGATAAGGTCTGGAAGCCCTCCGACGGCAATCAGTTAAAGACCGCTTCGGGAAGTATCTACAACGGAAATATCATCGAGCATCTCCTTGTCGAGGTTCTCACCGCTTTCTGCGAGGTAGGCGAGCACGGTATCATAAGACTTCGCGACGCAGACTGGAACGATGCTTTGGATATGGGCTCTGACAAGGGAGAAAGCGTTGCATTTACATTTGCATATGCCATGAACCTTGCGGATATCGCTGAGACCTTAAAGCTTTACACGGAGCGTACGGGAAAGGCTTCCGTGACGGTCGCTAAGGAGCTGCTTTCTCTCATACATATGGACGAGAGCGTGTACGGTGACAGGGAGAAGAAGCTTTCGGCACTCTCCTCCTACTGCGACACTGTTGCAAGCTGTATTTCGGGCGAGACAGTCGATGTCCCGACTGCCGATATCATCGGGGCACTTGAGAATATGGCCGAATGGGAGAAGGATTTCTTAAGGAAAAACCAGTGGATCAACGGTGCGGACGGTGAAGGATGGTTTAACAGCTACTATGACAACCATGCACAGGCTGTGGAGCGCTATTCAGAGAAGGACGATCAGGTTCGCATGATGCTCACAGGCCAGGTATTTGCCGTGATGAGCGGTACAGCCGACGGCGATATGGTCGCAAAGATAGCAAAGGCCGCCGACCACTACCTCTACAGAAAGGAAATCGGCGGATACAGACTGAACACAGACTTCAGGGAGCTCAAGATGGATATGGGAAGAATGTTTGGCTTTGCCTATGGCGAGAAGGAAAACGGTGCGGTATTCTCCCATATGTCCGTAATGTACGGAAATGCGCTCTACACCCGGGGATTTGCGAAGGAGGGTCACAAGGTTCTCGCTGCTCTTGCCGACACATCGCTCGACTTCAATGTAAGCCGCATGTATCCGGGCATTCCGGAGTATTTCAACATAGACGGGCGCGGCATGTACCCTTATTTAACGGGTGCCGCATCCTGGTATCTGATGACCATGATCTTAGAGGTATTCGGTGTCAGGGGTGAGAACGGTGATCTGCTCTTTAGGCCGAGACTCTTAAAGGAGCAGTTTGATGAAAACAGTTCGGCTTCCATAGAGCTTTACTTCGCCGGCAAGCCTCTTAAGATCATATACAAAAACAGCCAGGCTTTAGAGTGCGATCAGTACAGGGTTACAAGCCTCAGCATAAACGGTGAGACATACAGCTTTAACGTTGACGAAGACGCGGTCATAAAGAGAGATAAGGTATTAAGCCTCGGAGAAGAGGTTACAGATATAATCATAGAATTGGGAGGGAAATAATTATGAAGTACGGTTACTTTGATGATGCAAACAAGGAATATGTGATCGACCGTCCGGACACTCCGGAGGCATGGGCCAACTACCTCGGTTCCCCCGAGTACGGCGCACTTATTTCCAACAACGCAGGCGGCTACAGCTTTGCGGTATCCGGTGCAAACGGACGTATACTCAGGTATCAGTTCAACAGCTTTGACCGTCCGGGCCGATACATTTACATCAGAGATAACGAATCAGGGGATTACTGGTCAGCTTCCTGGCAGCCGGTAGGCAAGCCGCTCGATCAGTATAAGAGCGAGTGCCGACACGGTCTCGGCTACACGACCATGAAGGCCGACTATGCTTCCATCGAAAGCGTTGTTAACTACTACGTGCCCATGGGACAGACCTATGAGGTATGGGCAGCCAAGCTTACCAACAAGTCGGACAAGCCGCGTGAGCTCACAGTCACCGGCTACGCAGAGTTCACCAACAACGCAAACTACGAGCAGGATCAGGTGAACCTCCAGTACTCTCTCTTCATCACACGTACCTACTTTGAGAAGAACAGGGTTATGCAGAGGATACACGGAAACCTCGATGCGTATCCCGAGGGCGTGCTTATGGACGGCAAGAAGGTGATAGAGAGATTCTTCGGCATGGCCAAGTCTCCCGTATCCTCATGCTGCGGTGACAAGGCTGCATTTATGGGCGCTTACCACGACTACCGCGATCCCGAGGGTGTGGCAAGCGGTTCCCTCTCGGGAAAGATGAACTACAATCAGAATTCCTGCGGTGCCCTCTCCTCTGTCATCACACTTGCTCCCGGAGAGTCTAAGGAGGTTATATTTATCCTCGGTGAGAAGTACAGCGACGAAGCCGCTCAGATCATCAGCCGTTACGACGAGGGTGCAGACATAGTAGATACCGAGATAAATGCACTGCGCGAGTATTGGGATAAGTATTTAAGCCGCTTTGTGGTCAAGACGCCAAGCAGTGAATTCAACTCCATGATGAATGTATGGCATGCATATAACTGCTTTATGACCTTTATCTGGTCGAGAGCCGCTTCATTTATCTACTGTGGTTTGAGAAACGGTTACGGCTACCGTGATACTGTTCAGGATATACAGGGCGTGATCCACCTTGCACCCGAGCTTGCAAAGGAAAAGATCACCTTCATGCTCTCGGCTCAGGTTGACAACGGCGGCGGTCTTCCGCTCGTTAAGTTTGATCACAACGCAGGCCACGAGGACACTCCCGACGACTTATCCTACGTTCAGGAAACAGGCCATCCCGCTTACAGAGCGGACGATGCACTGTGGCTCTTCCCGACCGTATATAAGTACGTGGCAGAGACAGGTGATCTCGCATATATCGACGAAGTGATATCCTTTGCCAACAAGGATGAGGGTACTGTATATGAGCACTTAAAGAGAGCTATCGACTTCACCTTAAACCACCTCGGCCCTCACGGAATGCCCGCAGGTCTTTACGCCGACTGGAATGACTGCTTAAGGCTCGGTGAAAACGGCGAGTCCTCCTTCGTTGCACTCCAGTTTGTATATGCTCTCGACATCATGAAGCGCTTCGCGGAATACAAGAAGGACGATGCATATATCTCCTTCCTCGACGAGGAATACACGAAAATGAAGAAGCTCATCAACGATATCTGCTGGGATGAGGACCGCTTCATAAGAGGCTTTGCGGAGAACGGTGCCGTGGTCGGAAGAAAGCATGATCCCGAGGCAAATATGTGGCTCAACCCGCAAAGCTGGGCTGTAATCTCCGGACAGGCAGACGCAGACCAGACCGTTAAGGTCTTAGACTCGGTATACAATAATCTTAATACGGAGTACGGCGCTCTCCTTATGGATCCGCCTTTCCACGCTCATGCGATAGACGGTGCCCTTGCTGTAGGCTATAACCCCGGAACCAAGGAGAATTCAGGTATATTCTCACAGACTCAGGGCTGGATCATCCTCGCCGAGGCACTTACCGGTAACGGCAACCGCGCCTTCGAGTACTATATGGAAAACTGCCCCGCAGCCTTCAACGACAGAGCCGAGATCCGTCAGATGGAGCCCTACTGCTTCGGTCAGTTCACCGAGGGCAAGGCAAGCCCCTGCTTCGGTCAGTCTCATGTACACTGGCTTACCGGTACCGCATCAACCGTTATGGTCGGCTGCGTAGAGGGTATCCTCGGCATCCGCCCCGACTTCTACGGTCTGCACTTAAGTCCGTCCGTTCCTGCCGACTGGGACGGTTTGACCATCGAGAAAGACTTCCGCGGAAAGAAGCTTGTCATAGAGGTCAAAAACCCCGAGCACAAGACCTCGGGAGTAAAGAGTATCGAGGTTAACGGTGCTGCGGTTGAGGGTGACTACATCCCTGCCGATATACTTGCAGAGAAAAACGATATAGTCGTAACACTTGGATAATATAAGTCAAATATAAACATGAAAGAACCCCGGTTTTGTTCTCCATAGCCGGGGTTCTTTTTGCTCTTTTTGATCATATAATATGATCTGCTCTTAACGATATACAAGACACATTATACATATATCAAGTCACATAACAGTCATAGATCAAGTCAGGGAAAATGTATTACATCTTCAGGAAATCCTCTTCCGAAATGATCGGAATGCCAAGGCTCTGTGCCTTCTTGTTCTTAGACGAGGTCGAGGTCATGTCATTGTTAATTAGATAACTTGTCTTCGCCGATACGCTTCCGGCTACCTTGCCGCCGCGCTTTTCTATAAGGTCTTTCAACTCATCGCGGTTTGCAAAGGAATTGAGAGAGCCGGTTATAACAAAGGTCTTGCCCGCTAAATCCTGAGGATGAGTATTCTCCTCTATCACTATGTCAAGTTCCTTAAGCAGTTCCCTTAAGACAAATATATTGCGCTCGTCGGCAAAGTAAGCGACAAAACCATCAGCTATGACCTCGCCTATTCCCTCTATTTCCGCCAATGTTGCAGCATCAGCATTTATCACAGCCTCCACATCATCCTTGAAATATCTGCAGATAAGCTTGGCGTTCGCACTGCCTACGTTCAGTATTCCAAGTCCGTATATAAGTCTGTCTAATGTAGTAGACCTTGCCTTATTGACCGAGCTTATGATATTCTCATAAGACTTCACTCCGAAGCCGTCCATCTCCACTATCTCATCCCTGTACTTCTCCAGCCTGAACAGATCATACAGCTCCCTGATAAAGCCCTTCTCTATAAACTTGTCAAGTGTCATCTCAGACAAGCCTTCTATATTCAGCGCATTTCTCGATACGAAATGTGCAAAGAGCTTGGTGGACTTGACCGGGCACTCCGGGTTCGGACAATAAAGCGTCTCCACGCCGTTCTCGTTCTTTATCACGGTCTTTCCTCCGCAGGCCGGACAGGTATCCGGTATCTCAAGCTTGCCGCTTGCCGTTACATTTTCGCTGATCTGCGGTATGATCATATTCGCCTTGTAGACTTTGATCGTGTCCCCTATGCCAAGCTTCAGCTCCCTGACTATGCTCACATTGTGGACGCTCGCGCGGCTGACCGAGGTTCCCTCAAGCTCTACCGGATCAAAGATTGCCACAGGATTGATAAGTCCTGTTCTTGACGGACTCCACTCTATCTCCCTCAATACAGTCTGTGCTTCCTCGTCAGCCCATTTGAAGGCTATGGAATCTCTCGGGAACTTGGCCGTCCTGCCAAGCGATCTGCCGTAGGCGACATCATTGTAGCTCAATACCAGTCCGTCCGATGGGAAGTCATTTGTCTTTATCTTCTCCGCAAACCACTTTACCGTATCCGCTATGTTCTCCGCGGTTACAGACTTGGCCTCAACCACATCAAACCCGAGTGATTTAAGGAAGGCAAACCTGCTCTCAACGGTCTTGTCAACCTCCTCATCACCCGAATCAAGCATATTAAATGCAAAGAAATGCACATTTCTCTCCGCGGTTACCTTACTGTTGAGCTGTCTCACCGAACCCGAGCACAGGTTTCTCGGATTCTTGTACTTCGCATCCGCATCCGGGATGGTCGCGTTGATCCTCTCGAAATCAGAGTAGGTGATGACCGCTTCTCCCCTTACGACCAGAGTACCGGTAAATGGTATCCTGCCCGGGATATTTGCAAAGACCTTAGCGTTCGGAGTTATCACTTCTCCTATCTCTCCGTTACCTCTGGTGACGCCCTTTACAAGCTCTCCGCCCTCATAGGTGAGAACGACCGTCAGGCCGTCCATCTTCCACGAAAGCACGCCCTCCTTATCCGCAAGCCATGCAGCTAGGGCCTCAACCTCCTTGGTCTTGTCAAGCGAGAGCATCGGCGAAGGGTGCTTCTCCTTCGGCAGCTCGGACAAAACCTCGTAGCC
>ONVB01000272.1 GCA_900321145.1 uncultured Eubacteriales bacterium
ACCATGGTACCCGGAACGAAGAAGCCGGACGGAACTGTCGATCACAGCGTGGGCTGCACCGGACTTGCTTCCATGATCATGGCGGATACAAAGCATCCGGATGCCTGCTGGAAGTTCCTCAAGTGGTGGACTTCGGCAGAGGTTCAGACGCTTTACGACAGAGAGATGGAGTCACTGATGGGTTCCGCGGCAAGAGTTGCCACGGCAAACCAGGAAGCCTTCGACAGCATGCCCTGGAAGATAGAGACACATGACAACTTAGCTGAAGCATTTAAGTGGGTGAAGGGTATACCCCAGGTTCCCGGAGGTTACTATTCGTGGCGTAATGTGAATAACGCATTTTATACCGTGACCACCGATACCGATACGGCTTCCCCGAGAGAGGAGCTTATGGATAAGGTACTTTACATTAACGATGAGATAGATTACAAGCGTAAGGAATTCGGACTTCCGCTTGCAAATGATTAAGAGATTTCGCGGAAAGGAGGGATAGGACGTCATGAGTTTAACGAACGAAGAAGAAAAGGAAGAGGAGATAAAGAGCATATCAAATGTAAAACTCGAGGATGACAGAAGTCTCGCTCCCGTCATGGCGGATGCCGAGATACTTGCCATAGCGGGCAAGCAGGCGAAGCTCGGCTACCGTATAAAGAGAGCCAGGGCCAGCTACTTTATGATGGCTCCGTACTTTATACTGTTCTTCTGCTTTACGGTGCTGCCGGTTTTGATCTCTATGGCATTAAGCTTTACCTACTTCAATATGCTCGAGTGGCCTAAGTTCAACGGCTGGGCGAACTACATAAAGCTTTTCCTGGAGGATGATATCTTCATGATCTCTTTGAAGAATACACTCATCTTCGCCGTGGTTACGGGCCCTGTGTCCTACATACTCTGCCTGCTTTTCGCCTGGATCATAAATGAGTTCAAGCCTAAGGTAAGAACCTTCCTGACATTGATATTCTACGCGCCTTCCATATGCGGTAATGCATATATGGTATGGCAGCTCATTCTCTCAAGCGACCGCTACGGTTACCTGAACGGTCTGCTTATAAAGCTCGGCTTCTTAGACGAGCAGAAGCTGTGGATGCAGGATACGAAGTATATCCTTCCGTGCCTGATCGTGGTTCAGCTCTGGCTCTCGCTCGGTACCGGCTTCCTTTCCTTTATCGCAGGTCTTCAGACAGTGGACCGCTCTCTCTACGAGGCGGCAGCGATAGACGGTGTCAAGAACCGCTGGCAGGAGCTCTGGTATGTGACACTTCCGGCCATGAAGCCTCAGCTTATGTTCGGTGCGGTCATGCAGATCACGCAGTCCTTTGCTGTAGCGGATATATCTATACAGCTTGCCGGTAACCCGTCGGTCAACTACGCGGGTGCTACGGTGGTCACGCACCTGTTGGATTATGGATCCACGAGATTCGATATGGGCTACGCCTCGGCGATAGCTACGGTGCTGTTCCTCCTGATGGTCGGTACCAACAAGCTCGTACAGAAATTGCTGAGAAGGGTAGGTGATTAACGTGGCGGATAAGAAACGAGACACCAACCCGAAGACAAAACCCGAGACAAGGGAAAATGAAGTAAAAGAAGCAGAGGTAAAGGAAGCTGAAGTCAAAGAAGTCGAAGTGGATGCTTCAGCGGAGGAAAAGAAGGATGACCGTCCGGGGACGCAGGCTATGCAGGTTGCGACCAAGATAGGCTCTACCTACAGACGCTCCGTGAAGGACGAGGAGAACAAGGAGCTTCCCGACGAGATAAAGAAGTTAAATAAGAAGAACAAGAAGGGGGCGGCCGAGACACATTCCGGTCACGAGAGAACACCACTAAAGCCGGATGCGGATCCCGATGCGGTCGTTGAAGCCCTTCGCAAGAAAGCGAAGATCAAGCGTACCAAGAAGCTTAACCGATCCGTGGCAGGAAACGGAATACTGTTCTTCATCATGGCTATATGTGGAATCTTCATGTCGCTTCCTCTGGTCATGATCATCAACAACTGCTTAAAGCCGCTTGATGAGATATTCCAGTATCCGCCGAAGATATTTGTGAGAAACCCGACCTTTGAGAACTTTACGGATCTCTTTACCGTAATGAGCGACTCCTGGGTTCCGTTCTCGAGATATATTTTAAACACGATAATCATTACCGGCCTCGGTACATTCGGCCACGTAATAGTTGCTTCGCTTGCGGCTTATCCGCTTGCAAAGCACGAGTTCCCGTTCAAGAAGCTGCTTTTCAACATGGTAGTCTTATCCATGATGTTCTCGTGGACGGTAACTCAGATACCAAACTATATGATCATCAGCTGGCTTCATATCAACAATACCTACCTTGCGCTGATACTTCCGGCATGGCAGTACGGTATGGGACTTTACCTGATGAAGCAGTTTATGGAGCAGCTCCCGGATTCGCTTATGGAGTCGGCAAGACTCGACGGAGCAACAGAGTATCAGATCTTCTGGAAGATAGTTATGCCAAATGTCAAGCCTGCATGGCTGACGCTTGCCATATTCCAGTTCCAGCAGATGTGGGGCAACACGGGAAGCATGTTCCTTCGTGACGAGCAGTTAAAGCCTCTGCAGTTTGCGCTGCAGCAGGTGGCAGCAGGCGGTACGGCAAGAGCCGGCGCCTCGGCTGCGGTAACATTTATCATAGCAGCGGTACCGATCATCTTCTTCCTTGCATGCCAGAGCAATGTGCTTGAGACGATGACCACTTCCGGTATGAAGGAGTAGCGCCCATGAAGAATGTTAAAAAGACTAAAGGATTAAAGAGAATACTTATAGCGGCGGTTGCTACCGTGATCGCCATCACGGTGGGAATGACGGCCTACAACTCCATAGCGGGTGATAGTGTGCCGTATGATACCTACAACTATGACTACTGGAACACCATAGTACTGACACCGGCTCCCTATGTGCCGGACGGTGCGGTGAAGGGGATAGACGCCGGGACGATAGACTTCAAGGAGCCTCAGGATCTCTGTGTTGCGGAGACCGGAGAGGTTTATGTGGCCGATACGGGAAATAACCGCATAGTCGTCCTCGATAAGTCTATGAAGAAGGTAGTCAGGGAGATCAGCAGCTTCAAGCGTGACGGAGCGGACGACCACTTCTCGGCACCGTACGGAGTGTGCCTTTCCGAGGCGGGACAGCTCTATGTGGCCGACTCAAATAATGCGAGAGTAGTGGTGCTTACTCCGGAGGGTGAGTTCGTGAAGATAGTCGATAACCCTCAGTCGGAGATACTCGATGACAACTTTTCCTTCATTCCGCTTAAAGTGACTGTCGATTATGCTGACAGAGTCTACGTTATAGGCAAGAATGCTTTTGAAGGCATACTTGTATTCGAGAGCGACGGACAGTTCTCGGGATACTTCGGAACTATCGATGTAAAGATATCTCCGTGGGAGAAGTTCTGGAGAAGGCTTGCGTCGAAAGAAGAGAGGAGCAATCAGCAGCTCTACATACCTACAGAGTTCACCGGAATAGATGTGGACAGCGATGGATTTA
This sequence comes from uncultured Eubacteriales bacterium, assembly GCA_900321145.1. Lineage (GTDB taxonomy): Bacteria > Bacillota > Clostridia > Lachnospirales > Lachnospiraceae > Coprococcus_C. Next base: position 3,510 of record ONVB01000272.1, read on the forward strand.
TCTACGCTTCAAATATCGACTCGGACGGTATCCAGGCGGTGAGAAGACTTAACCCTCAGGGCAAGGATGTCATCCAGAAGGGTGAGAACGGAAATGTGGGCGGAGATGTGAAGTTTGGTATGTACGGTGATTACGGCGGAGCAAGTCAGATCACCGATGTAGTTTACAGGGACAAGGGCGTCTACTCTCTGCTTGACAGAAAGAGAGGCAGGATCTTCACCTACGACAAGGAGGGCAATCTCCTGTACATTTTCGGAGGTCTCGGTACACAGGAGGGTACATTTACCACTCCGGTCGCGATAGAGACAAGCGGAGAGGAGATCCTGGTGCTCGATGCCGGCCGAAACTCCATAATCAAGTTTAAGTCGGCCAACTACGGTCAGCTTATCAACGAAGCAGTTGCATTAAGATACGACGGAGACGAGACCTTAGCCATAGAGAAGTGGTCGGAGGTTTTGAGATTAAACGAGAATAACGAGCTTGCAAACAACGGTATAGGCAAGGCTTTTCTGACTGCAGGCGACAATAAGACTGCCATGCAGTACTTCAAGAGAGCGAAGAACAGAAAGTACTATTCGGTTGCTTTCAAGAGATACAGAAACCAGATCCTCGCGGATAACATGAACTGGATCATGACGGGGGTTATAGTACTTATAATAGCAGGTGTTGCATTTTCTAAGTGGCGCAGAAAGAAGACGGGAAAGAAGAAGGAGGAGAGTCTGTTATGATGAAGAAGTACTTATCTAAAGACAAATGGTCCTACGCCTTCTATACCGTCGGTCACCCGGTTGATGCCTACTATGAGATAAGGCACAGGGAGAGAGGAAGCGTACCGGTGGCGATCATACTGGTCATGCTCTTTGCATTTTCCTTCTCCATCAACCGTATGGCGGCGAGCTTTATCGTAAATGATGTGAACCCGAGGAGCGTGAATTCCTTCAAGGAGCTTATGGCGGTATTGATGCTCTACTTCCTGCTGTGCGTGTCAAACTGGTCCATCACCTGCCTTATGGAGGGTGAAGGAAGGCTAAAGGACATAGCCATAGCACTCGGCTAC
>ONVB01000033.1 GCA_900321145.1 uncultured Eubacteriales bacterium
GCTGCCGCAAGCATCTGTTCCTTCTGTGAAACCTGTTTGTCCTGCAGATTCTTTCCGAAGCGGTAGAGCACGAACAGTCCTATGCCGACCACCGCCAGGATTATCAATAGTATTCCCCACCAGGGCATATCGGGTACCTCCTAAAATACTGATTATTTGTTGGCGTCATAAAGCGCCTGTATGATGTCCGGAAGCTCCTGATACTTGGCTTTTCTCTCCTTTAACGGTATGTCACTCGGGGTAAACGGTTTGCCGTATACCACGGTTATGTTTCCCTTGTGAACACCCTTGCCGGGAGCGCTTTCAAGTATCCTGTCCGAACCGATTATCGCCATAGGCACGATAGGCACACCCGCCTTCTCGGCCATCCTGTAACCGCCCTCCTTAAAGGGAAGCATGGTATCCTTCTGGTTTCTCGCTCCCTCGGGGAAGAGAACCATGGAATGCCCCTGCTTTAAGTACTCGGTTCCGGATTTTATCGTCTCCATGCCCTGCTTTATGTCATTTCTGTCAAGGAAGAGACATCCTATATCCTTCATATAAGGAGCTATAAGTATATTTTTTGCAAGCTCGATCTTCGCCACAAAGCCGACAGGCGCCTTGATCACGTTATGGTGAACAAGTATGTCGAGGTAGCTTCTGTGGTTGCCCACAAAGAGCGCCGGCGTATCGGGGATATTCTCCTCACCGACCACCTTTATCTTCACACCCGCAGCCTTAAGCTCGAGATTGAAGAACCAGCCGGCCACCTTTTTACCCATGCTCCACCGCTTGGTTATGTCCTTTTTCCCTTTCAGCCACATGATAAAATGTAACGGATAGCATATTATGGGACACAGCACAAGCAGCAGTCCTGCTAAAAATGTTCTCACGAGATCACCTCATTTTAAATATCAAGATCCTCCGCCCAAAACGGCATTGCGTCATTCCGGAGAACTCCCGCAACGAAGAATCTTATCAGTCATCGCATCTACCTGCCGTACATCTTGCAGGTCTCGTAAAGTCTCTCCTCGAGTTTTCTGTCAAGGGCACCTTCCTTGTAGCGCCATGCCCAGTTACCCTCGCCAACACCGGGCTTGTTCATACGTGCCCACGAATCCAGGCAAAGCACATCCTGAAGCGGAACTATGGCCATATTTGCCACCGAACCCAAGCATGCGCGGATAAGGATCCAGCAGATGTCATTGCCGTCTGTCGAGAAATATCTTCTCAGCTTGTCGCGTGATGCCTCATAAGCGTGAGTATACCAGCCGAGAGTTGTATTGTTGTCGTGAGTACCGGTATAGCATACGCAGTTTCTGTCGAAATTATGCGGAAGAAAATCATTCTCCTCCGGGTTCTCAAAGGCAAACTGGAGAACCTTCATGCCCGGGAAGCCCATCTTCTCGCGAAGCTCGGTAACCGACTCATCTATCTCGCCCAAGTCCTCTGCTATGATCGGTATATGATAACCGAGAGTAGCCTCAAGCTGTGTAAAGAAATTGATACCCGGTGCCTTGCACCACTTTCCGTTTATGGCAGTTTCCTCACCGTAAGGCACGGCCCAGTATGTATCAAAGCCTCTGAAGTGGTCTATACGCAGGAAGTCCGAAAGCTTCAGCTGATGCTTGATCCTCTCAAGCCACCACTCGTAGCCGGTCTGTGTATGCTTCTTCCAGTTGTAGAGCGGGTTGCCCCAAAGCTGACCCGTAGCCGAGAAGTAATCCGGCGGAACTCCTGCCACAACCTTCGGATAACCGTCCTTTTCGAGAAGGAAGAGGTCCTGATGAGCCCACACATCCACGCTGTCCCAACCCATGAATATCGGGATATCACCTATTATGGATATGCCCTTTTCATTTGCATATTCCTTAAGAGCCATCCACTGTTTCATGAAAAGGAACTGTATGAAGCAGTAGTATCCGGCCTCGTGCTCAAGCTTCTTGAACCACTCCTCCTTAACGGCCTTTGTACCCTTCTTTAAGTCGTCCTCCCACATATACCACGGCATGCCGTTGTGGTAGTCCTTTCCTGCCATGAAAAGCGCATAGTCTTTAAGCCAGTAGGTTCCGTCAAGGAAGTTCCTGTACTCCTCCATGAACTTCTCATCGGTCGAGTATTTATCCTTGACCGACTCATCCAGGAAGCGTTCGTAAGCTTTCTTTAAGAGAGGTGTCTTGAACTCTATCAGATCTCCGTAATTGATCTGCTCAGGATTCCACAACGGCATATCCTTGAAGTCATCGCCGCCAAGCAGTCCGGCTTTTTTAAGCTCATCTAAGCTTATGATAAGCGGCTGTCCCGCAAAAGCGGAAAAGGGCTGATACGGAGAATCGCCAAAGCCCGTATGTCCCAAGGGAAGCACCTGCCACGTGTTCATTCCCGATCTCACAAGAAAGTCAACAAAGCGGTATGCCTGCTCACCAAGCTCCCCTATGCCGTACGGTCCGGGAAGCGATGTCGGATGAAGCAGAATACCCGCATATTTTTTAGGTTTCAATTTCTTTTCCTCCGATACTGATTTATGTCCTTACTCATTTGCACACATAGAA
>ONVB01000283.1 GCA_900321145.1 uncultured Eubacteriales bacterium
TGGGTGTGATGACCTCCGTGACCGGCGTGTCCGGTTCGGGCAAGAGCTCGCTTATCAACGAGATACTTTACAAGAGCTTAGCGAGAGATTTAAACCGTGCAAGGATCAAGCCCGGAGACTGTGACGGCGTTGAGGGATTAGAGCAGCTTGACAAGATAATAAATATAGATCAGTCGCCGATAGGACGGTCTCCGAGGTCTAACCCGGCAACCTATACGGGAGTATTCGACCTTATAAGAGACCTTTTTGCTGAGACAAAGGACGCCAAAGCCATGGGCTACAAGAAGGGCAGATTCTCCTTCAATGTGGCGGGCGGACGCTGTGAGGCGTGCAAGGGCGACGGCATAATCAAGATAGAGATGAACTTCCTTGCGGATGTATATGTTCCCTGCGAGGTGTGTCACGGAAAGCGTTACAACCGTGAGACGCTTGAGGTAAAGTATAAGGGAAAGAATATATATGATGTGCTTGACATGACGGTTGACGAGGCGTGCGAGTTCTTCTCGGCGGTGCCGAAGATAGTAAGAAAGATAGAGACGCTGCGCGATGTGGGCCTTGGATATATAAAGCTCGGACAGCCGGCAACCACGCTTTCGGGCGGTGAAGCACAGAGGATAAAGCTTGCTTCGGAGCTTTCGAGAAGAAGCACCGGAAGGACGATATATGTGTTGGATGAGCCGACGACAGGACTTCACTTCGCGGATGTTCACAGACTGGTGGATATCTTAAGACAGCTCACCGAAGGCGGCAATACGGTAGTTGTCATAGAACATAATTTAGACGTGATCAAGACCTCGGATTACATAGTGGATATGGGTCCCGAGGGCGGAGAGGGCGGCGGAACCGTCATAGCAAAGGGAACTCCCGAGGAGGTTGCGCAGGAGAAAGCGTCATATACGGGCAAGTATTTAAAGAGATATCTCAACAAATAATTATTGGATATATGAAAGATCCTTCGTGCTTGCGCACTCAGGATGACACGGGACCATACGGAGCGGCGTCGTGTCACTCCGGGCGGTGCGAAGAATCTTTAAAAAGAGGTTTATATGAAATTCAGACCATGTATAGACATACATAACGGCAGAGTAAAGCAGATAGTCGGCGGAAGCTTAAGTGACGAGGGCGACAGCGCAAGGGATAACTTTGTGTCGGAGAGGGATGCCGACTATTATGCCGGATTATATAGGGACAACAGGCTTTCCGGAGGTCATGTGATCATATTGAATCCGAAGGACAGTCCTTATTTTGCGGAGGATCTAAGACAGGCAGAGCTTGCGCTTTCGACTTATCCCGGAGGACTGATGATAGGTGGAGGGATAAATGCCGACAATGCGCAGTACTTCCTCGAGAAGGGCGCATCGCACGTGATCGTTACCTCCTATGTCTTCAGGGAGGGAAGAGTGGATTATGACAGGCTGGAGAAATTAGTCGAAAAGATAGGGAAAGAAAGACTTGTGCTCGACCTAAGCTGTCGTCGAAGGGGTGAGGGCTACTATATAGTTACCGACAGGTGGCAGAAGTTTACCGAGGTCAAGGTTGACGCCGCAGCCTTAGTGGCTCTGTCCGCTTATTGCGCTGAGTTTCTGATTCATGCGGTTGATGTCGAGGGCAAAGCGGCTGGAATAGATATAGAGCTTGCAGGCATACTCAGCACCTACGACGGCATACCTGTAACCTATGCGGGAGGTGTCGGTAGCTTTGACGATCTTAAGGCCCTTGAACAGGCCGGAAGAAACAGGCTTGATGTGACGGTGGGAAGTGCACTTTCCATATTCGGCGGAAAGCTTGACTTCGATGAGGTAGTATCAAAATACGGAAGGGATGACCGGGATTAAACCGGTTTTGAAAAAATGACTAATGTATTAGACAATGATAGAGTATACAGGCGAATAATGTGCATATTGGCGGGAAGTATAACCTGCATTCTCGCATATGCCGTTCTCGGAATGACCGGCATGTGCAGTCTGAGTATGGCGAGTCTTATAGCGACAGCGGTTTCCGTGCTGTTTCTCCTGGCATCCTCTGCTCTTTTGGGAGAGAGTGACGGAAGAAGGCTGGCCCGGCTTGCGCTGGCAAGGATTATGCTCCTTGTACCGGAGCTTTTTTCGTTTTTTTATCTTTCGTTTACCGTAAGGGCCAACGCTTTTTTTTTCAAGCTTCTGATAACGGTGCTTATCTGCTTATGTGCCGAGTTCATAGCCGATGCTCTCTATGCGCGTGAGAAGAAGAGCTTTGCGGAGGCGTTCAAGGAAAACTATGCAGTTTATATCCCGATGCTTATAGTATTTACGGTACTTACGGTCATCTACATAGCCGAACTTATCTATCCGCTCGGATGGAGATCTCTGACTCTTGTGGACAGCGTGCATCAGTACCTTCCGTTTTTCTCGGAA
>ONVB01000075.1 GCA_900321145.1 uncultured Eubacteriales bacterium
AGTCACCGGTAAACGCAGAAAGATTATATGAAAGGAATTATACTTTGCCATGTTTAAGATGACATATTGCATAAATATAAACCTCATGGAGAAGGACGGGCTTAATGATAAATATGCTGAGCTGGAATCTGCAATAAAAGGGATAGAGAGCTATATAATTGAATCCAGTATTAAGGACAATGATGGAAATCTCGTACAGAGCCTCTCAACACAGAATTTCGGAGATGAAAGCTTTTTGATTTCTCTTATGGAAGATATGCCTTGGTTCCTGAAGTATGTAAAATCCTGGGAAACCGATGATAATGGAAAAAGAAGCAACATGATAGATGTAGAAAGAGATATGGGGATTAAGTGCTCATATGCAGGCTGATCTGTTTCTCTGGGAATACTCATTTGATCTGATAGATGCTCTCTAAATTTATGGAGTTTGATATGAGTATATGCTAATATAATAATCGTAGAGAATATTTTTAATGGAGGGAAAAAGCATGATGGCAACAGCATCTGTTTATGAAGATACGGTGAGCTTATTAAAAACTCTTAGTGTAGATCAGCTTGAGGCCGTTCATTCTATTATTGTTGAACTTGCTGATGTAAATAAATGGAATAGCCCATTGAATATTACAACAGATGAACAGTTGTGGGATCATATTGATCATTCGCTGGCGCAGGCAAAAGCAGGAAAAGGACGCGATGCTGATGAAGTGATCGATGATCTGATGCGGGAATTCGGTTCATGAAGAAATTCAGAGTGATAGTTACTCCGGATGCGGAGAGTGAGTTGAGAGGATATTTGACTTATCTCCGTAGAGTCAAAAAGAATCCGCAGGCAGCAAAAAATGTCCTTAAAGATTTCACAGAGACAAAGAAAGCTTTGAGCTCGGTGGCAAAAAGTTTACCTGATCCGGAAAGCGAAAAATTAAGGGAAAGAGGTCTCAAAAGGATAAACTTTGAAAGGCATAATTACTTTTTGCTGTATTATATTGATGAAAATGATGTAGTTTTCGTAACTGATGTTTTTCATGGCCTTGAAAACTTTGAGGAGAAATTAAGATAAAGGCGAGCGGCCATGATGAAGGTGCAGCTCCAAAAATACGAATTCGGCGGCAGTTGTGAAAAAACGTTAATGAGGCTCCTGCAGAAAACCTGTGGGGGCTTTTCATTTTGAAAGGACGTATTTGGAATTAGAAATGGAACTATTAGATATCTGCGATGAGCAGGGAAACCCGACAGGGGAAACAGTTGAACGGGATATAGCGCACAGGGATGGAATACTTCACAGAACAGCCCATGTATGGATAGTAAGGAATAAAGAAAAGGGATTCGATATTCTGCTTCAGAAGCGCAGCATGGAAAAAGAATCATTTCCGGGTCTTTTTGATACATCATCTGCGGGGCATATTCCCGCGGGAGATGATCCGGTTACATCAGCACTTAGGGAACTGGAAGAGGAGCTGGGGATAAAAGCAGAAAAAGAAGATCTTTTATATGCGGGGATGTTCAGGATCAGGTATGAAAAGGAATTCCATGGACGGATATTTAAGGATAATGAAGTGACCAGGGTGTTTGTATACCGGAAAGCGGTGGAAGCGGGAAACCTTAAGCTCCAGAAAAGTGAAGTGGATGAGGTCAGATGGTTCGACCTGGAGGAGGTCCGGGAGGAAATTAAAACAAGCAGGGATCGTTTCTGCGTACCGTCAGATGGACTTGAACTATTGAGAGAGTATCTGATGAGGAAGTAAATCTTATAGACAAAATAAACAAATAAAGTTTAGGAAACTGTCATAGATCCATGGGGTAATGGCAGTTTTTTGTACTTTTGTCCATACAATTCAGATTCCGAAGATATTTCTGTCAAAATGTATTGCAAAACGTTTCGTTTTGCAATACAATGCCAAATGTTGGGTTATTACATAAGAAATAGAGTCGATCTGGTAGTAATTATTTATTTTTTTTGAAATTGAAACGAAACGTTTCGTTCTGTAACATTTCGGGTTATAGCAGTATTTTCTAGGTTAAATCAGAGTAAATAGACAATTTTTAATGCGGAGGCAAGACGAAAAATATGATTTTTACGCCAACTTAAACGATTAAGATGAAAAACTGAATATTTTTGTGCAAATTGTACACCCAAATATGCCATAGTCGATGATTATAGGTTATATGTAGGGGCAAATCATAAGCCTTCCATAGCTTAGCTGATATGAGACTGAGTTAATGGAGGAAGAGCGTTGGAGAATATTAATAATAAAGTGGATGAACCATCAGGATCAAGGGGTTATAAAGAAGGGGTCCGAAAAAAGTTTGATTGCTACTGCAAGAGGTTTATCAGAAACGCTGCGTATGATGTTGCCCGAACCGCAACCCGTAATCTTGAAAGGGAAAAACTACTGCCTGATGAAGAGATGGAGGAGATGATATCGGACAGTGGCTTTCAGGATGAAGGGACAGCAGAAGAGCTTTATCAGCAGAGGAGATAGCGAAGACACTCCGGATAAGCACGGAGACAGTTTATTCGACCAAAGCAAAGACGCTGAAGCAGGCAGGTATTGATGGGCAGATATTTTTTGTCCGGAGAGAATATATATATAGCAGGAGGAGAATTAATTTATGAGAGAACCAAAAGACTATGACAACATGGTGGAATGTCACTATAAAGGGGCGGTGGTCTATGTGCCATCCAAGCTTTTTGCCAGTATGACAATGAATGTGGCATACAATCCGAAGAAGTACGTCCGCTACAATGAGGGAGCAAAGATGTACGGGATGAGCCTGAACAGCTTTAAAGAATTTGTAAAACAGTCTGGCGCCTTGTATCACCCGACTGAGAAGATCGTTCTTATTAATACCAGAAAGCTGGATGATTATCTGGAATATTTCAAAGACTGATTTAAATATATAAAACACAGAAGAGGATCCGTAATTTGTGACGGTGGAGCTCCTTGACCTCAAAAAAGGTCAAATTTATAATTTGGATAGTCGAACGATGTTTCGGCGTACCACATTCAGAAGCAGCTTCAAGTCTTACGGATCTCTTCCTTTTTAGAAAGGAAGTGCTATATGACAAGGATCAGGAAAGACGTAAGAGACAAGGTGTTTCGCAATTGCGAGGCGAAGCTGTTTGGCAGGGAGGTGACAGACAGGTATAACTCCCCGGATGATAAAGGGGAAGTCAGGAAAAATGAGATAACTGATTTTGAAAACATGGTGGAATGCCATTATCAGGGAGCAGTAATCTATGTCCCGGCCAGGCTTTTTGTCAGTATGACAATGAAAATGGATTATGTGTCGCGCAAATTCCTGCGTTACAAAGAAGGGGCAAAGATGTACGGAATGAGTCTGAACAGTTTCAAGGATCTTGTTAGGGATTCTGGAGCCCTGTATCATCCTTCAGAGAAAATAGTTCTGGTAAATATCGAAAAGCTTGATGAATATCTTGAGCTTTTCAAAGACTGATATGAAGACCGGAAAGGAAGTGCTGAATGGCTAAAAGGATTAGGAAAGATACAAAGGGACGAGTCCTCCATAAGGGCGAAACCTATAGAAGAGATAAACAGCTGTACTGTTATTGCTACACAGATCTACTGGGGAAAAGGCATTCCTTATATGCTCCTGATCTTGGGAAATTAAGAGAACGGGAAAGACAGCTTGAACAGAATAAACTTGACAGTATAGAGC
>ONVB01000089.1 GCA_900321145.1 uncultured Eubacteriales bacterium
AGCAGCAGGGCTTCTGGCTCGGCTTTTATCCCAAGATTAAGGATAGCCTTAAGGTTGCGTATCTCCTCCTTGATCTGCGACATCTCAAAGCTGTCACCGTACCACTTGGTATCCGCAAGGACTTCGTCATATATACTATCCTTGTCTTTGTGTATTCGGTTCTCAACATTCTCGATATAACTGTCGGAATTAAACCCAACCTTGCCATCAAGAGTTTTCATGTCAAACTCTTTTTTTGACAGATCGATCTCAAACTCGTTCTCCTCGATTTTGATCTCATTGGTGACTTGTCCTTGTATTTCGACTGAATCGTCCATAAGCACCTCTCCTTTTGATCACGATCAACCCAAAAGATATCACCCTATATCCTGATATCCGTCTCCGATCCGGCCTATATATATTCCATGACTACCGGAGTAGTCAGTCTCTTTTCAGCCGTATTCACAGCAGATATTTCATAAGCTCCGGTCAATCTTCTTACCGCTTCATCGATCACCTCCGGCTTGTCACCTGCCGCATAGATATATGCAAAAGGCTGATCCTTTTTTACAGGCTCTCCGAGGCATCTTAAAAGCTCTGCTCCGACTGTCACATCTATCGCACTCTCCTTTGTGGCTCTGCCTCCGCCTAAGATAAGATTCGTCATCCCGACCTCTTCGGCCCGGCAAGCAGTAAGGTAACCGTCCGTCGAAGCTTTTACGGGAACCCTGACAGGCGCAACAGGGAGCTTCTCGGGATGCAGTATATAATCCTTGTCACCGCCCTGTCTCTCCACAACCTCCGCCAGTTTCGCAAGTCCGCTTCCGTTCTCTATGGCTTCTATCACTCTCGCCTCATACCCGGCTATCCTTTCCGGATCCACACCGATATCCGCAAGCACTGCCTTATCCTCAAGGCTCCTCGCCTTCTCCGCCAGCATCAGTGATACGGTCGTAAGCTTGACACACACCTCCACAAGTCTTGCAAGCCCCCTGTCCTCAGCCACCGCAGCCCTTACATCCTTAAGTGACAGAACACGCACCGCTTCTTTAAGCTCAAGACTGTTTCCTACCATATGTCCCAAAGGTTCATCCATATCCGTAACCAGGGCATGAGTCGGCTTACCGTACAGCTGCCCTATATCCGTCATGGTCTTCGCAAGAGCTATCGCACCCTCGAAATCCTTCATAAATGCACCGCTCCCGCACTTTACATCCAGCACTATGATATCAGCACCCGATGCAAGCTTCTTGCTCATTATACTCGACGCGATAAGAGGTATACTGTCTACTGTGGTAGTCACATCGCGAAGAGCATATATTTTCTTGTCGGCAGGCGCGAGGTTGCCCGTCTGAGACGCGATCGCCATGCCTATATCATTTACATTTTTTATAAAATCCTTCTGCGCAAGCTCTACATTAAAGCCCGGGATACACGCAAGCTTGTCTATCGTTCCCCCGGTATGACCAAGCCCCTTGCCGCTCATCTTCGCAACAGGGACTCCCAAGGCCGCGAGCAGAGGTCCGACTATAAATGTTGTCTTGTCCCCGACTCCTCCGGTAGAATGTTTATCAACCTTGATGCCGCTTATCCCGGACAGATCCAGTCTGTCACCGCTCTCGGTCATGGTCTTCGTCAGCGCAAAGGTCTCCTCAGCACTCATGCCCATATAGTAGACAGCCATAAGCCAGGCCGACATCTGATAGTCCGGTATATCGCCCTTAGTGAAGCCGTCCACCATGAAGCGTATCTGTTCTTCACTCAGCTCACCGCCGTCGCGCTTCTTTTTGATCACATCGTATGCTCTCATAATACTCCTTTTAAAGATTCTTCGGGCTTCGCCCTCAGAATGACACCGCTGCTTCAAGCATTTGGCTTCGCCCTCAGAATTACACCGCCGCCTTGATCAAAGGATCCTGTCGAGAAATGACTCTCCGATCGTATCTCCCGGTTTAACCTCCCCGGTCAGATACTCCTCAACAGTCTTCCCTATGTCCGCAAATGTACCGAGTGTACCTAAATCCACACCCTGTTTCAACTTCTTTCCGTATATAAGTACGGGGATATATTCCCTCGTATGATCCGTACCCTTAAATGTCGGGTCACAGCCATGATCGGCATTCATGATGATAATATCTTCATCCTTAAGCTCACTCAAAATACCACCCAGCCATCTGTCATATGCAACCAGCCCGTCACGGTATCCCCTCACATCTCTTCTGTGACCGTAGACCATATCGAAGTCCACAAGGTTTGTAAATATCAAACCCTTATCATATGCTTCCATGTACTCCGATGTCTTCACCATACCGTCGTCATTATTGCCCGTATGTACACTTGCGCTTATTCCCGAACCCTTAAATATATCAACTATCTTTCCGACCGCCGCGACATTTACGCCCTTTTCCTTAAGGTGCATCAGCACGTTGTCATCCTGCGGCAAAAGAGCATAATCGTGACGGTTTGCGGTTCTCACATATTTATTCTCACCCTCTGTTGCTCTCACAAAAGGTCTGGCTATAACC
>ONVB01000266.1 GCA_900321145.1 uncultured Eubacteriales bacterium
GCTTCATGAATTACAGCCCGAGTACGCGGAATACTTTCCTGAAGTATTGAAACAGCGGTATTTGTATAATTACAACGTAATCTTAGCTAAAAAAAGTGTTTTGAGAGAATACTGTGAGTGGTTGTTCCCGATTTTAGAAAGAACAGAGGAGCTTTCTGTTCCCAAAGGCAGTGAACGCGCAGACCGTTATATCGGTTATATGGCGGAGACCTTGGAAACGCTTTACTTTATGAAGAATGCAGACACCTTAAATATAGTTCACACAGAGTGCAAACTATATGTCTAACCATAGATAGAAGAGGATATAGCTTATGTCTGACAGACCTAAAATTTCAATAATCATAGCCACACACAACAGTGCGGATTACATTGAAGGCTGTGTTGACAGTATCTTAAGCCAGTCTGTAGAAGAATTTGAGCTGATAGTGGTTGATGTATCCTCTGATGATGGCACGAAGGACATATTAGAGGAGCTTGCGAGGGAGGATGCCCGGGTTACTTTTCTTGCAGATGGTATGCAGAGTTTAGGACATGCTAAAAACATGGCGCTTGACCACGCAAGGGCGCCATATGTGCTTATCCTTGAACCGGAGGATTACCTGCACATGGATGCTCTGGAGCATTTTCAGCAGATGATATCGAGCTATCCGGATTCGGATGTGCTTTTGTGCGACACGGAATGCGTTGGAAGTGCGGCCTATGGTCGAAGCTGTGTGGACAGAAAGAGATTCTTAAGCGAAGCAAACCGTTGGGATGGTCGACCACGAGAGGTTGAAAACCGGCTGCTTCGAGACTTTATGTATAATCATACTGCGCTTTACAAAGTGGATTATCTGTATGAACAAGGGATTCGTCATTATGAGCAGCCCGGGTATGGCAGGCAGGACAGTGCCTTTCGTTTTCTGGCTCTGGTCAAGGGAACTCCGTCTGTTTCTGTCCTTGCGATGTGCGATAGGCAGGTGGATGCGAGAAAGCAGAGAATATCCGATAAAGCTGCTGTAACGGACACATGTAATGAATTCTACTATTTAAGGCAAGAGCTGAAAAAGGATGAGAAGCTCTGGTGGAGAACGCGGCTTGTTTTTTGGCAGGCATATTATGACAGGAATATGCTTTTGTATGAACAGCTTGCAGATGAATTAAGAAGCAGGCTTGCACAAAGAATGCAGGCAGATATTAAGAAAGCGATTTACTGTCAGGAGTATAGCAGAGATCATTTTGATATCACAGTGCGGCATGACATGGAATTGCTGCTTGTGTCTGCAGAGGATTTTAGCCTGAGTCAGAAGAAAAGACTTGCTGAGTTGCAGCAAAAGAGCATCCCGATTATTGATCAAGAAGATGATTCTCTGATGATATTGCGAAATGCTGACGACATCAACGACGATTATGCTCGGGAAGAAAGCGACTTGGAATATCTCTCCGAGGAGAGCGCAGAGTGTACAAAACAAAGAATACAGAAGTATCGTGTGAACCGGGTTTGGCTAATGGAAGAAATGACGCGGGATATGGCGCCGCTTCGATTACTTCTTGGGCTAACTCAGGATGAGATGAGCGAACTTTTGGGCGTTTCGGCGAGTACATATAAAAGCCTGGAAGCAGGGAAGAAGAAAGTCAGTTGGGATCAGTTTTTGACCTTACTCTTTGTTTTTCGGTTTAATGACCGGACATCTGCAGTTGTGGATACACTGGGGCTTTACCCGGAGTCTCTTAAGATCAGAATGAAAAAAGGTGTGATAATTGCTTATGGCTGATACCCAGACTGAAAACCTTAACGATTTAGACAAAGATATGCTCATGACTATACTTGCAAATAAGCTGCCGGTAATTGCCGGAGAGATGGGAACGACGCCTAGCGGAATTGCTGTTCGAACCGGGCTTGATGTGGAAAGGGTACGAAATATCGTGTCCGGAAAACGGAAGATGAAGTGGAGTGAATACATGAGCATTCTGTTTTTGCTATGGTATGATGAAGTAGGACATGAACAGGTGGAAAACTACGGACTATTTCCTGAAGCCTTAAAAAAAGCTATGTCGGTAAATCGGAATGCGCATGGCGAGGAATCTGCCTATTGAATTAAAGTCGGAAGGGAGTTACATCCTTCCGGATTCTTTGCTTTTATTAATACTTGCATATTGTTTCCTGTTGTGTTATAATTCGCCCTGTTGTGTAGGATGTTTTGCAAGGTTTTCAGTGCGATTTGTACCCACATTGTACCCACATTTGACGCAAAAGTAC
>ONVB01000199.1 GCA_900321145.1 uncultured Eubacteriales bacterium
AAATATTTTCCCATGGTCATAGCCTCCTTGTGAAATACACATAACTTCCAAGATTATACTTCATTTTCCCGAAAATGTAAAGAATACCGAGGTTTCGTGAGCTTGTTCGTTCGTGCCGAGTTTGTCGCGAAACTCAGTCGGCTCCGCAATCGTTTTTAAAATCTGTTGTGCGGGAATGCTGCTTACTGAGCGAAAAACCATGATACAGTATAGCTTTCTCGTCATGTAAGTGGTATATTGTATGAAATACGAATCAGGAAAGGAGCCGTTATGGCCAGGGATAAACAGGTATTTTTTTGTAAGGAGTGCGGATTTGAGTCCGCGAAGTGGCTCGGGCAGTGTCCGGGATGTAAGCAGTGGAATACATTTGTCGAGGAGCGGGTTAAGGCCGGCGCCAAGACGACAAGCGTAAAGAGAGACAGGGTTGAGCCTACCAGCATAAGAAAGGTCACCGCATCTGACGAGAGCAGGATACCGACAGGGATACGTGAGCTCGACAGAGTACTCGGCGGCGGCATAGTCAAGGGTTCTTTAGTACTTGTCGGCGGTGATCCCGGTATAGGAAAGTCTACTATCCTGCTGCAAATGTGCAGGCTTTTGAGCAACCGCGGAGAATCGGTGCTCTATGTATCCGGCGAGGAAAGTCCCTCGCAGATAAAGTCCAGAGCCGAAAGGCTCGGAAGCTTCGACAGGGATCTGATGCTTCTGTGCGACTGTGATATGGATAATATCGAAAAAGAGATAAGCAATGGCGATGCCGCCGTCGTGATCGTCGACTCTATACAGACCATGCTGGTCGAGGAGATAGGAAGCGCTCCGGGTACGGTAAGCCAGGTAAGGGAAGTCACTGCCCGCCTTATGCAGCTTGCAAAGCAGCAGGGAAAGGCAATATTTATAGTCGGGCACGTGACTAAGGAGGGCACCGTGGCAGGTCCGAAGACCTTAGAGCATATGGTTGACTGTGTGCTCTACTTCGAGGGTGATAATTCAAACGGATTCAGAGTATTACGAGGCGTAAAAAACCGGTTCGGTTCAACGAACGAGATAGGCGTATTCACCATGGGAGAAAACGGACTGTCTGAAGTTGCAAATCCGTCGGAGCTCATGCTCTCCGGTCGTCCGAAAGGAGTTTCGGGTTCGGTTGTTGTCCCGACCATAGAGGGAACAAGGTCAATCTTAGTCGAGCTTCAGGCTTTAGTCTGTCAGACGAACTTCAACATGCCAAGGCGTACCTCTGTCGGTGTGGATTATAACAGAGTAAATCTGATACTTGCGGTCATGGAAAAGCGTGCAAATATGAATCTGTGGAACTTCGATGCCTATGTGAGCGTAGCCGGCGGCATGAAGATAAGCGATCCGGCCGTTGACTTGGGAGTTGCCTGTGCCATATATTCAAGCATGAACAATAAGGTGATACCCGAGGGTACCCTGCTTATGGGTGAGATAGGACTTGCCGGAGAGATCAGAGGAATAAGCTCTGCTTTAAAGAGAGTCAGCGAAGCCGATAAAATGGGCTTTACCACCTGCATCATGCCAAGCTCAAGCATGGATGCCGCCATGAATAAGCTATCCATAAAGACTATCGGAGTATCTTCTTTGACGGAAGCACTGTCACTTATCTGAAACAGTATGATATGCCAGAATGTAAAACGGGCAGGATGACTAAATCGCATCCTGCCCGTTCATATTTATTGAGAGAGGGTTTTCTTTTCGAAGCTGTTTGATGTAGAGCCCGGCGCCGCCGTTCCCTTGGGAACTATGGTAATCTGTATTCCCTCCATACGCTTTGCGAAGCCGCTCGTTCCGGCCGACGCACCGTTCTTGGCCCAGCCGAGCCAGCCGTAATCCTGAGCATAAACTCTGTAGTATACATCATACTTTGAAGCAAGGGCTCCGGTCAGGCTTATCTGTATGGCTTCTATCCTCTTTGCCTCACCCTTGGTTCCGCTGTATGCAACGGTATTTCCGCTGCTTGTAACCCACTTGAGCCAGCCGTAGGTCTGTACATAGGTTCTGTATTTGATACCTCCGCTCACACCGAGCTGTGCATTGTTGACCTTGATGTTCAGTCCTTCAAGTCTCTTTCCCGAACCGGGAAGACCGCCTATCGAGCCGTCCCCTACATACCTCTGATAGCCTACTCCCTGGACATAAGCCCTGTAGTATACCGAAGCAGCAGTATTTGCTACATCATCGAGCACCTCCTCGGTACCCGCCTGTTCCATAAAAGGCACTCCGAGAGTTCCGGACACCGGATACTCTCCCTTGAACAGAACATTTATCTGTATCGCTTCAATCTTTTGATTCAACCCTATGCTTCCGGTCTTGGCACCGTTCTTTGCCCAGCCCATCCAGCCTGTCTTTGAAATATATACTCTGTAGTATACATCATAATCAGCAGCTTCCTTGCCGGTAAGCTCGATCATTATCGCTTCTATTCTCTGATTAAGGTTCTGTCCGGATCTTTCTCCGTCCTCAACCCATTCTTCCCATCCGTAATCCGATATGAACGACCTGTATCTTATACCAAGATCCTTCTCGCCGCTGACTTCGGCGGTAAAGCCCTGAAGTCTCTTTCCCGATTTTACAACTCCGCTTATCTGACCGTTCTTCACCTTCGGCAGCCATCCAAAGGTCTGAAGCCGTGTCCTGTAGCTGATCTCTATGCCCTCCGCCTTGTCATTTACAAGCTCTTCACTCTCGGTATTTACCATATTCAGGTCGAACGGGCAACCCGGAAGAATACCGTCATAATAGCTTCTCGGCACATGCGAACCGAGCGAAAGGAAATACGAATCGCTTCTGTTTAGGTAAGCCTTGGTCGACTGACTGTCATCCCAGGTCGCATCGGCATTATACCACTCACCGTTTATATTCACCACATTCCAGCCGTGATCATAGCTGAACACTCCTATGGCAGGTATATTGAACCTGTTTAAGAGAAGCGCAAAAAGCTTTGCGTAGCCTGCACACTGGGTGATTCCCGCCATACTTCCGCACAGCGCACTGTATGCACTCTGATCATACGGATTCTTTCCGTATCTGAGCCACTCGCACAATTCATCGTGGATCAGCGTCTCTCTCTTGCAGACATCGGATATGCCGTTCAACTCGCCCTCGAGATACTCTTCCTTATCCATAAGCGCTTCAGCAAACTCAACCGTAGCATCCGCTCTGTCCACGCCGCTCGCAAAATCGGTATATACTCCCAAAGCCACATATACTTTACCCGTAGAGGTATTCTGCCCCGAGTATACATTGTTGTTGTAGAAATAGTACTGCGGATTCTGCCATATAAAAAGCCATGCTATATCCTTTGCCCTGTCGAGAGTAAGCTCTGTCGAGTAACACAGCTGATGATATGCGATCTGCTTTACCGTACCCGAAACATTTGCCTTGTCCACCTTACAGTCTACGGTAGTCTTGATAAGCTGCTCCGAACTCTCCGCAAACTTGTCATACAGCGCCTTTTCGGCTTCGTTCAGCTGACTGTATATATATCCGCCTTCGTATATCTTCCAGTCGTAATAACTGTTTACATCATCTAAAGGTGTGGACGCTGTCTTTATCTTGTACGAAATATCGGTGGCAACATACTGAAAACTGCCGTCATCTATGTTGCCTGTGCCCTCTTCCACCATGGACGACACAGAAATAGCGCCTCCGGTTTCATCAGCCTTAGCCCTGATGTTCCCAAAGCCGCTAACACACAATACAAATATAACTATGTAAACCGCAAACCTGTATATTGATTTTTTCTTTTCTGCCTTTGGCATCTCTTTACGCCCCTGTCTTTTATCCTATGTTATTTTTATTCGTATAAAATCTCCTCATTTTGGGGAACAAAAAACAAAAACCGGAACCTTTTCAGATTCCGGTTTACATAAGTTATATTTACTCTTATTTGCAGAATAAAGCTTAAGCAAGCTTCTCCTTAGCTGCCTCAACAACCTTTGCAAATCCCTCGGGATCGCTGATAGCCATCTCTGAAAGCATCTTTCTGTTAAGATCGATACCTGCAAGCTTCAAGCCGTGCATAAGCTTGCTGTAAGAAAGTCCGTTGATCCTTGCTGCAGCATTGATACGAGCGATCCAAAGGCCTCTCATATCTCTCTTTCTCTGCTTTCTTCCTGCATATGATGAAGCAAGTGCTCTCATCACCGACTGCTTAGCTACTCTATACTGCTTGGAACGGGCACCCTTGTAGCCCTTTGCAAGCTTTAATACTCTGTTATGTCTCTTCTTGGCACCGACGCCGCCTTTAATTCTTGCCATTTTTTATTCCTTCCTTTCCTTTAGCAACCTAAATTAGATATACGGTAAGATCTTCTTCATAACCTTGCTGTTGGTAGAATCGGTCATGGTTGCTTTTCTCAAGTTTCTCTTTCTCTTTGTGCTCTTCTTGGTAAGAATATGGCTCTTGTATGCCTTATTTCTCTTTAACTCACCTGTTCCTGTCTTCTTGAAGCGCTTTGCAGC
>ONVB01000163.1 GCA_900321145.1 uncultured Eubacteriales bacterium
AGGTAGATGGCAACTATGGTTCCGATAAAGAAGTTCATAATGGCCTTAACACCGATCGCCACACCCGAAGACACCTTCGATGCGATCGTGTCAAGGTTCGGCATGACATTATCCTTAAGCAGGTTGAACACATTATTCTTCAGGTAATTGATACCGTCGAGTATCCACTCCTGTATCCTCGCATTTTTGGCAAATGCCTTAGTCGCCCAGTTTTCAAGGTCCTGGAGATACGACGGCATATTCTGAACCAGGTCGGAAATACTCGTATAAAGGCTCGGGATCACGAGACTTAAGAAGCCTACGAGAAGTCCGATGAAAAACAACATGGTTATGATAAGTGCCGGAAGCTTGGTGTGCTTATATACCTCGTCATAAACCGCTGTCTTCTTTATCTTGCAGCACAAAAAGGTGATCCCTCTCCTGACATAAACCATGACAGGTGCAAGGAGGAACGCGATCACTATACCTATGATAACAGGAGTAAGTGCCGAAAAGATCTTGCCGATATATGAGAATATGCCGCGGCGCGCCTTGAGTATCTCATAGAATACCATACAGACACAGACGGTCACCGTGAGCATTATACCAATTCTTAAATAGCTTTTATCCCATTTTCTGCCCATAACAAAAAAAGCCTCTTATCTGCTCTGAGCGAAACGAAGGTGCGCCCCTCGCGGCTTTGAGCGATTTTGGGATTTGCCGTGAGGCAAATCTTCTAAGTACATAATCGGAGTTATTTTAGCATTTTACATTAAATAAGGCAAGTCTGTTATTGACACTTTACCTTATTTTTAATAAAATCAAATGAGTTGGGTTACATAATGTCATACAAGATAAGATTCTTCGGGCTGAAGCCCTCAGAATGACACATATCATCCCGACGACTCCGTGTCATTCTGAGCGAAGCAAAGAATCTTTAAAATATCAGGGGAAGGTGTAAATAACATGTACAGAAATATTATCGAGGATATGATCGAATGGCATGAGGAGAGAAACCGGCAGATGCTTTACATAAAGGGCGCCGTCGGTGTCGGAAAGACCTGGATAGTAAAGGATTTTGCGACGGCTTTCTACCCTGCCTGCTGTTATGTGGACTGCAGTAAGGACTTTCCGGCAGACGCTGACAGCCTTGACTCCATGCTTGCCTCAAGCTTCACCGAGGAGGAGCTTACCAAAGGTCTTATAGTATTCGATGAGGTCCAGCACATCCCCGATGCGGGAGAATTCTTCTATGAATACAAGAAGATCCACAAGAGCTTTCACATCTGCCTTATAGCTTCAAATATGCAGATCACGGAATTCGAATATTCGCACGGCGACTGCTATAAGCTTCTTCGCATGCGTCCCATGACCTTCGAGGAATATCTTATCGCCAACCGCGCAGGTTCCTTTATCGATGCCATGAAGGCAGGACGATATGATTTTTCTAAGCTCGAGGCAGAGTCTCTCGAAAGACTGCTTACGGACTATCTTATGACAGGCGGTATGCCGGGAGTGGTAGCGAAATTTTTGAAAAGCAAGGATTACAACGCCATCCGCCCCATGCAGGATGAGATCAACGAGGCGAACTTAAAGCTCTTAAAGTCCGGACTTTCGGACGCCTTATATCAGCGTGCCAAAAGGGTATTCAAGAGCATTCCCAAGCAGCTCTCAAAGGAAAACAAGAAGTTCATGTACAAGTCCGCAGAGGCAAACGCACGAAGCCGTGAGTACGCCGAAGCAACTCAGACCCTGTGCAACTTCGGTCTTGCAAGAAAGCTCCCGAGACTTATCGAGGGCAGTCTCCCCTTAGAGGATCATGTGGATTTCAAGTCCTTTGAGCTTTTCTTCTTAGATCACGGTTTACTCCGCGCAAGCTTAAACCTTCCGGTCTCCGACAGGATCACACTTGACGAGCTTATGAACGAGTCGGGCGGTGCTATTGCCGAACAGTATCTCTTCACGGAGCTTTCATCCGCGATCGGCATCCTCTACTACTGGGTATCCGGCGCAACTGCCCGTGTCCCCTTCGTATACGAGGGTAGCGAAAGCCCTATACCGATAGACATCCGCTACAACAAGAGCAA
>ONVB01000134.1 GCA_900321145.1 uncultured Eubacteriales bacterium
AAGAAGGTACCTGAGGGGACCAGCGGGTTCACGGTATGTGCGGACTTTTATAATCATTATAAGGAAGATATAGCCCTGATGGCAGAGATGGGCTTCAAGACCTTCAGATTCTCGATTGCATGGACCAGGATACTTCCGCAGGGAACCGGCGAAATCAATCAGGAGGGTATTGACTTCTACAGTAGTCTTATTGACGAATGCATTAGTCACGGCATAGAGCCTCTCGTTACCATGTTCCACTTTGACCTGCCCGACGCTTTGGAGAAGAAGGGCGGCTGGTCAAGGAGAGAGTCTGTGGACGAATTCGTAAACTTTGCAAGGATTCTCTTTGAAAATTACGGAAGCAGGGTTAAGTACTGGCTTACGATAAATGAACAGAATATGCTCACTCTCTCGGGAGAGGCCATAGGAACCACAAGCTTCGAGGGGGTTACCAATAAGTATAAGAAACTTTACCAGGAAAATCACCATATGCTCCTTGCTCAGGCAAAGACCATGGCTCTTTGCCACGAGATGTGCCCGGGTGCTAAGATAGGACCCGCGCCGAATATATCCCTGGTATATCCTGCAAGCTGCAAGCCGCAGGATGTGCTGGCAGCGCAGAACTTCAACGCCATAAGGAACTGGCTTTATCTTGACATGGCTGTATGGGGAGTATATAACAATCTTGTATGGAAGTTCCTGGAAGAGCATGATGCCATACCGGACATAGTTGACGGAGATATGGATATCATGAAGTCGGGTAAGCCTGACTTTATCGCATTTAACTACTACAGCACAGCTACCGTTGAGGCAGACCTAAGCGCAAATGATGAGGAAGCATCAAGCAGGGACCAGCAGACAGCGGGAGATGAGCCGGGTGTATATAAGGCTTATAAGAATACCAATCTTCCGACCACTCAGTTTGGCTGGGAGATAGATGTGGAAGGCTTCAGGGCTACATTCAGAGAGATATACAGCCGCTACAGACTTCCCATGCTGGTCACAGAGAACGGTCTCGGTGCTTATGATGAGCTTACCGAGGACGGAAAGGTTCACGATCAGTACAGAATCGATTTCTTAAGAAAGCATATAGAACAGATAAAGCTTGCGGTATCCGAGGGCTGTGAAGTAATGGGCTACTGCCCCTGGTCGGCCATCGACCTTATCTCCACTCACGAGGGGATAGTAAAGCGCTACGGATTCATCTATGTGAACAGAGACGAGTTCGACTTAAAAGATCTGAAGAGATATAAGAAGGATTCCTTCTATTGGTACAAGAAGGTCATCGAGACCAACGGTGAGGATCTCTCGGACTGATATAAAAGACATACATAAAACAGGAGAATATCATGACACACACCTTTGCAATATGTGCATATAAGGAGAGCTCATACTTAGAGGACTGCATAAAATCGGTCTTAAAGCAGAAGGTCAAGAGCAATATCCTGATTGCGACCTCCACACCGAATGAGCATATAAAGGGACTTGCCGAAAAGTACGGTCTTCCTCTCTATATAAATGAGGGAGAAAAGGGTATCACCGGTGATTGGAACTTTGCCTATTCCTGCGCGGATACGGATCTGATAACCATAACACATCAGGATGATATATATCTTCCTGCTTATACCGAAGAGCTGCTTAAGGCAGTGGACAGATGCAAGGATCCGATAATCTACTTTACGGATTATATGGAGCTTAGAGACGGGAAGAAGGTCACGACAAATAAGCTCCTTAAGATAAAGAGGATCATGCTCATGCCCCTTATCCCCGGATTTGCAAGAAGAAGCCGTTTTATCAGAAGGAGAGTACTTTCAATGGGCAATCCGATATGCTGCCCATCCGTCACATTTTACAGGAAAACATGCGGAGAGAAGCCATTCGACAGCGGTTTTAAGGCTTCCTGCGACTGGCAGGCCTGGGAGAAGCTGTCTAAGCTTAAAGGATCATTTTACTACAGAGCGAAACCATTGATGTGCCACAGGATCCACGAGGAGTCTGAGACCAGTCATGTGCTCTCCGATACGGGAAGAACCTCCGAGGATCTGCAGATGTATGAGAAATTCTGGCCGAAGCCGATTGCAAATTTTCTGGCAAAGAAGTACAGTAAAAGCGAAGAGTCTAATAATCTATAACATAAACAGATTCTTCGGCTTGTGCGTTTTGGTATTGACACACGACAACCCGGCACAGATTAAAGTACCTTATAATAGAGGATCATCATAATGAAGAAACTTGTTATCATCCCCTGCTACAATGAGAGGGAAAGCATAGTAAATACGGTCAGGGATATAAAGGAACATGCGCCCGAGTTTGATTACATAGTCGTAAACGACTGCTCAACCGACGACACCTTAGACATATGCAGGGAAGCGGGAATACATACCTTGAAGCTTCCGGTGAACTTAGGCATAGGCGGAGCGGTTCAGGCCGGATATATATATGGTGTGCGAAACGGTTATGACATCGCTGTCCAGTTTGACGGTGACGGTCAGCACAGCGCAAAATACCTTGAAGAGATGGTATCCACACTCGAAAGGGAAGGCGCGGATATGGTCATCGGTTCAAGATTCATAGCGCACGAGGGTTTCCAATCCTCTGGCTTAAGAAGGATAGGGATAAAACACTTCAATATGCTTATAAAGCTCCTGACCGGAAAGAGGATAACCGATCCGACCTCGGGTATGAGGATGATCAACAGAGATACCATGATATTCTTCTCCAAGGAATATCCCAAAGACTATCCCGAGCCCGAAAGCGTGGTAAGGCTTCTGTCCTTAAAGAAGAAGGTCGTGGAGCTTCCTGTAAAAATGAACGAACGCCAGGGCGGAGTATCCTCCATCTCGGCTATGAAATCCGTGTACTATATGATCAAGGTTACTCTGGCCATGCTGATTGCCAGACTAAGGGGGTAGGGTAATGTATACGCTTCAGATAGTTATAGCAGCCATACTCCTGATATGGCTTATAGTGATCGTAGGAAATATAAAGAAAAAGAAGATAGACTTAAGATATGCTTTGGCATGGATCGCACTGATATTTGTCGGGATCATACTTGACATCTTCCCGGGAATCTTAGGGGCCTTAGCCGATCTGATAGGGATAGAGATTCCGTCGAATATGATATTTATGGCGGCCATCATACTGCTTTTGGTACTCGTATATTCGCTCACGGCAACCGTAAGCCGTCTGTCCGACAAGGTTAAAAAGCTCACCCAGGAGCTTGCTATCTTAAGAGACGATACATTTGAACAAAATAAAGATAAATAAAAAAATAGGGACTATTAAGATTCTTCGCTTCGCTCAGAATGACAACGATTGCTCGGATTGACACTGACTTAACGATATTTTATCAGTCCCTCTTTTTATAGGAGAAATCATGATATTCAACAACGACGATACGATTGCGGCTATCGCAACGGGCCTTACGGATTCAGGCATTGGCATCATAAGGATAAGCGGGGCACAGGCGATAGAAATATGTGACAGGATATTTGCCCCTGCTGATCCGTCCAAGAGGATAAGCGGGCTTAAGGGCTACCATGCAAGCTACGGCAGGATAGTATATGAGGATAAAATATATGATGAAGCCATAGCCTTAGTCATGCGTGCCCCAAAGACCTACACGAGAGAGGATACCGTCGAGCTTGACTGCCACGGCGGAGTGACAGTATTGAAATCCGTTCTCGAGCTCTTAATAAAGCTCGGAGTTCGTCAGGCCGAGCCGGGAGAGTTCACCAAGAGAGCATTTCTTAACGGACGACTTGACCTCGCACAGGCTGAGTCGGTCATGGAACTTATCCATGCGAAAAACGAGCGATCGATGAACATTTCCCTAAAGCAGCTCTCCGGATCTTTGAGTAAAACGATAAATGTTTTACGTGAAACG
>ONVB01000093.1 GCA_900321145.1 uncultured Eubacteriales bacterium
GCCTCTCTCGTGAACAGCCGTGATTCCGGCAAAGAGCTTGATCCGTCTGTCGCCGATGCCGGCAAAGCCCTGCTTGAAGCCTACGGCTATGACACCGACTACCAAAGCACGGCACAAAACCATATCCTGGCGCAAAGCCAGATAGCAACCGTTTTTATCATCGGGCCGGTTCTGCTTGCCCTCGCCTGGATATATGCGCTGAAGCTTCACAGAAATGCCGAGGAAATAGACGGTATCACAGGCTATATACGCAAGCTGAACGACAGACAATACGAACTCTTCCCCGCGGACAACTCCGAGGAGAGCCTGTCGCTGCTCAAGAACGAGATATATAAGACAACCGTTATGCTTAAGGAGATAGCCGAGAAAAAGACGGAGGAGACAAAGCGCCTGTCAAAATCCCTCGAGGACATATCCCATCAGCTGCGCACTCCGCTCGCCTCCATGACTATCATGATAGACAACATTTGCGATGATCCCGACATGCCTGCCGAGGTAAGAAATGACTTCTTAAACGACATATCCGGACAGATAACCTGGATCGGCGAGCTCGTCAATTCTCTGCTTACTTTAGCGAAGTTCGATGCGGGTACCATCGTGATGAAGAAAGAAAAGATAGACGCCGCAGCCCTTCTGAAGGACTCCGTAAAAAGACTCGCCATACTCCTGGATGTGCGTGATGTGAGCATCGAGTATGACGGCATAAACGAAAATGCACCCGTGTACTTTACGGGAGACTATAAGTGGCAGCTTGAAGCAGTCACAAACATAATCAAGAACTGTGCCGAACACAGTCCTGCCGGTTCAAAGCTCACCCTGTCGGTTGAGCAAAACAGCCTGTATACCAAGCTCTCCGTACGCGATGAGGGCGAAGGCATAAGCAAGGAGGATCAGCGGCACATTTTCGAGCGTTTCTACAAAGCGTCTAACGCCCGCCCCGAAAGCATAGGCATAGGGCTTTCCCTCGCACAGAGCATAGTCGAGACCGGCGGCGGATTCATAACCGTGGAATCCGAGGAAGGAAAAGGAAGCCTGTTTGAGATCAAGTATATGCTGTGATTAGATCTGCGGTTTTATAAAGAGATAAACCAAGCCCCCGGACCACCCGGGGGCTTGATTCATTCACTCCGTTTCATTTTCTCTTTCATTTTCTTTCACTCCCCTCATTGTTAAGATCTTTAAAACGACTTTCATTATATCAACTGTAAATGATTACCGCGAATCATTTTCCGGGCTTCTATACGGTGCAAAATGCAACCTTGCGATAAGATGAGGACAAAACAACGATCAAAATGTGTATGATGATTGTAAACATTTTTATTTTCTTGTTGACTTCTTGTTTGTGGTATGGTATATTCCTTGTTAGAGGTTGGGTGACTTCTTGTTTGCTTATTGTCATCTCGGCCCGGACGTCCATAAAAAGAAAAAAATATGTCAACAGGAGGTTTTTTTTATGAGAAAGTATAAAATAAGCATTCAGTTTGCTGACCCAAATGCACCGGACTTTGATGATAAGATCATGCCGGTATTTGATAACGCCATAAGCAACTACAACACTAAAAGTCTTATCGCGAAGAACCCGAAGAAAATAACGGAAAAGGTGATTGTAGACCCTCGTACCCTTCAGCTTACGCTGGAAAGCAACGGCGAATTGCCATTCCCAAGCAAGGCTCTTCGTCTGTTTTCCGCATACCTGGTTAATCCCGAAACGGAAGGGGCTTTGAACAATTACATCTATGGCAAGCAGTTGTTTAAGATGTCTTCCGAAGAGTTCCCGGAAGAGTCTGAAACAAAGCCGGCAGCAGCGGCATCGAAAGAAATCGATTCCATGAGAATTAAAGCTATATCTTTGATGCTTTCGGCATCCGAAGATACATTAAGAAAAGTCATCGGACTGTTTGAGGAGGTATAAGCCTATTATGTATAACTACACATACACCGTTACGTGGATCATATCCAATACCATCCAGGAGCCATTTTCATCACTTGAAAAAGAGATCTTTGAAGCAGCGAAGGACGACTTCAATTCCTACTTTGCAACTGCGCTTTCCTCGCAGACAAAGAACAGAAAGTACATTGTATCAACAGCTTATTCCGGAAACAAGATCATCATCACCTTCGAGACTCAAAAGAGGCTTTCCTCCGAGGAAAGACGCGGCAACGCATTGAGACAGTATTCCCGCTTCCTTGCGGAAAACGGCTTTGATATCTATGTCAAAAATCACCGGCTTATGCGGGCAGCTTAGAAGTTGATCTCCAAAATAAAAAACGCTCTTAGAGCGTTTTTTATTCTGCCACCTCCCGCGTTTTATATCGATCAACAAAAAAATAAGACAGAGGATTGTCCCCTGTCTTACTTTTCACCATCAATAATAATATGAATACGATCCGGTTATAGTTATCTCCAGGCCCTTTGCGATATCCCTCGGCGGAACATTTTCAAAGGTAAATGTATAGAGCTTGAGCGAGTTGACTGCCAGGCCCGCAGACATGGTCCCGTAGTACTTTGCCGCGATTACGGCGCCTGTTGAATCTATCATGGATATGTTCACATCCCTCAGGTCCACCACATGGTGTGTGGACTTGTTATAAAGATACGCTTCCACAACCAGGTTTGATCCGGAATAGTACGCCCTGTCTATGGCAAAGCCCGCGTCCGTAACCTCAGAGTAATCATTTATATCATTGGTGGCCGGACCGTAGTAGATGTTGTCGAGGATCATGACCACCTTGGTGGCTTTCTTGCCGCTTGTCGACTTCACGGTAATGGTCGCGATTCCGCTTCCCACTCCGGTTACCAGACCGGTTTGACTGACTGTTGCAACGGCGGTATTTGAGCTTGAGTAAGTGATCTTGTCTGTCGTATTTGACGGAGCGTAGGTTACATCAAGCTGCTTCGAATAACCCTTTGTGATCGTGTTGTTGAACAGGTCGTTGTACTTCCAGTCCGCCATACTTATGCTTGTAACGGGTATGCCCTTCCTGAAAGCATTTGCAGTGGAACCCGGGGCCTTGCCGCCCTTCTTCACAAGTCTGATTTGGATTGCCTCAAGGCGCTTGCACATACCGCTGGTTCCCGCACTTGCTCCGTTCTTCGCCCATCCGAGCCAGCCGTAGCCCTGTGCATACACACGATAATACACATCATAATTCTTTAACGCATTGCCCGAGAGTTTGATCTGGATTGCCTCGATCCTCTTACCCTCACCCTTTGTTCCGTTAAATGCACCGTTCTTCGTCCACGGACGCCAGCCGTAGGTCTGTACATATGTCCTGTAGGAGATATCTCCCGTCACCCCCGAGAGCTTGATCTGTATTCCCTCAAGTCTCTTGGACTCTCCGCTTGTACCCGACTTCGCACCGTTCTTAACCCAACTCTGCCAGCCGTGACTCTGCACATATGTCCTGTAGCTCACTCCGGCCGCTGCCTGCACCTCACCCGTGTTTACTATCAAAGTACCAAACACAAACGCCAGTGCAAGCACATACGATATTA
>ONVB01000182.1 GCA_900321145.1 uncultured Eubacteriales bacterium
ATACCGTACACTCGGCCTGCGTATCATTTTGCATCATTCAATAATATTGCGCATTACTGCCTTTTCTTAGAATTAAGTTTATTCTCGTAGTTTTCATATGCATTTACGATCCTCTGTACCAACGGATGCCTTACCACATCACTTGCGGTAAACTCGATCATCGCTATATCCTCGATGTTCTTCAGTATCTTCACCGCCTGCTCCAAGCCGGACTGCACATCCTTAGGAAGATCCTTCTGTGAGAGGTCACCGGTGATTATAGCCTTCGAGCCGTATCCTATACGTGTCAGGAACATCTTCATCTGCGCGGGCGTGGTATTCTGTGCCTCATCGAGAACTATATATGCATTATCCAAGGTACGGCCGCGCATATAGGCAAGAGGTGCAACCTCTATAAGACCGTTCTCCATATTCTTCATGAACTGCTCCGCGCCCATGATCTCGTACAAGGCGTCATAAAGCGGTCTTAAGTACGGATCAACCTTGCTCTGCAGATCGCCGGGAAGAAAGCCGAGCTTCTCTCCCGCTTCTATAGCAGGTCTCGTAAGGATTATCCTGTTTACTTCGCCTGCCTTGAAGGCAGTGATCGCCTTCGCCATAGCCAGGTAGGTCTTTCCGGTTCCCGCCGGCCCTATGCCGAACACTATCATGTTGTTGTCGATAGCATCCACATATGCCTTCTGTCCTAAGGTCTTTGGCTTGACCGGCTTGCCGTGTATCGTATGGCATATCACTCCCGATCCGCTCGTGATCTCGGACATCTTCTCTGCTTCGCCCTTCTTCGCAAGCTCCATGGTATAGTTGACCTTCTGGTCCTCGACCACACCACCGGACTCCGAGATACTCACAAGCTGGTCTATAACGGAACGGGCCTGCTTTACATTGCCCTCAACACCGGTTATCCTCAGCTTGTCTCCTCTGACGATGATGGAGACATGGTATGTTTTTTCTATATTCTTTATATTCTTATCAAACTGCCCGAATACATTCTGCATATGTCCGGCAGGGATTATAACCTCATCAAATGAACTCATAACTTTCCTTTTTTCATATTATAAAAATAAGATTCTTCGCTTCGCTCTTAAATGACACGAGTCTTTCACAATGACGCGAGTCAATTATACAAAGTGTCATATAAGAGTCGCGTGACAAATCTTTTAATGAAATAGAGCA
The DNA here is from genome assembly GCA_900321145.1 of uncultured Eubacteriales bacterium. Lineage (GTDB taxonomy): Bacteria > Bacillota > Clostridia > Lachnospirales > Lachnospiraceae > Coprococcus_C. Next base: position 1,174 of record ONVB01000182.1, read on the forward strand.
GGGGACTTTGATTTCCCCTGCTCGGAATATAAGTCTTATTTATATTTGCGCTTTCTCGCTGCTTCAGACTTCTTCTTACGCCTTACGCTCGGCTTCTCGTAATGCTCTCTCTTACGAATCTCCTGCTGGATGCCTGCCTTAGCGCAATTTCTCTTAAATCTTCTGAGTGCGCTGTCAAGAGTCTCGTTCTCCTTAACTATTACGTTAGACATTCGCTTCCAAACCTCCCCTCCGGTTGCATATTATGTATTCGCAACTCTTTGGGTCCACCAAAAATTTGCAACACAAGTATTATACTCATAATAACTGCATTCGTCAACTTTTTTTTGAATTTTACAGACTATATATAATTCCGTGTATTCGTTCTTTCAATGCAAGAGGAAGGAACGGCTTCGTTATGTAGTCGTCGGCACCGAGCTCGCCGGCTTTGCCTATAGCCTCTATCGACTTGTCGGCTGTCATAAAGACAATAGGGACATCAGGGTAAACCTCCTTGATCTTCTTGAAGGCATCAAAGCCGTCTATATCGGGCATCATAAGGTCAAGCAGTACGAGGTCTATCTTCTCGCTTTGAAGTATGGTCATGCCGTCCTCGAAGGCTTCCGCACCTATCAGGTTGTAGACAGGTTCGTCCTTAAGGATGTTTTCGACGATCTTTATATTCAGGAACTCATCATCTATCATAAGTATATTCTTTTGTGCGCTATCAACCTGCTTCATGGTATAATCCGTATCCTCATCTATCATATTGAGCATAACGTCGGCAACTACCGGATCAAACTGTTCTCCCCTGCCCTTTTCAATCTCTCTCCTGACTACATCCTGAGGCAGCGCATCTCTGTAGCTTCGGTTACTTGCCATAGCATCGTAAGCATCGGCTACACCTATTATCCTTGCAACCTCAGGTATATTGTTACCGCTTAAACCATCGGGATAACCCTTGCCGTTGTAGCGCTCATGGTGATACTTGGCTCCTAAAGCGATATGAGGCTCCTCATATATATCCTTCAGGATATGATAACCGCTTATGGTGTGTATCTTGATCTGGTCAAACTCGGAATCGGACAATCGGCCAGGCTTGTTGAGCACTTCTTCAGGCACCCTTATCTTTCCCACGTCATGAAGCAGACCGGCATAGTATATAAGTCTCTGCTCCTCTTCGCTCTTGCCGAGTCTTCTTGCAAGCTCCAAAGAATAGTTTGCAACACGCTGTGAGTGACCGCTGGTATACCGGTCCTTTGCGTCTATGGTGAAGGCAAGTGCCTTGATGACATTGTCGTTAAGTTTCTCTAACTTCTTGTTGTTCTCTTCATTCTTATCACGGTAGTGCAAAATCCTCTTATAGGCTATAAACATGAATACGAGGATGATGATAAACACGACTACGCTTACTGCCGCCTGGACTATAAGCGAAGTTCTGATATCAGCAAAGAGTCTCGTATCGCTTACAACCATGACTACATGCCAGTCGTTTAATACAGTGTTGGTAAACACTGTACATTTCTCACCGGACAGGGTGGTTTTGAAGTTGCCGGAAGGCGTGGATTTAAGTGTCTCCACAAGATCAACCTGTTCGTTGTCGGTAGGATATACCTTGCCTTTTTCGTCTATATCAAAGTGAGCTATGATAAGGCCGTCGTCATCCATTATAAATCCGTAGCCTACACCGCCGAGCTTTATATCCTCCGTGATGCTCTGTATCTCGTTTAAAGCTATATCAAAGGATACAACGCTCTTTCCGTCCGACAGAAGCTGTGCGACGGAGATCATGACTGTATGTGTCTGAGCATCCATATAGGGCTGGACTATGACCGGTTCACCCTGGCCTTCAAGGCCGGCTACATACCAGTCTCTCTTTGTGGCAACGTAATCCTCGGGAGGAACCCAGCCGACACCGTCTAAGTACTCACCGTTGATCCAGCCATATATACCTGTGAAGTTCTCGTCAAAATTAAGGCTCTGCTTCTTCGACTGATCTGTCAGATAATCCAATATAGCCTGATTATCCGATCCGTTTCTCAACATATGATCCACAGTATCGGCAGTGATACATACGATGTCTCGGCTTTTGTTCAGGTAGCCCTCTATCTTTTCGGATTCATAGGCAAGAGAGCTCTCACCGAGCTGACGGACAAATGCTGCGGAGGTAGTATAGTGAGTAACAAGATTGTAGGTGACCAGTCCTGCAAGGAAAACAAATATTGAAAGAACCGTCATCAAAAACTGTTTTTTGTAAGTCATAATACCTCCTTGTATGAGCGGTACATATCAAGAACCTCCTGAAGATGTGCATCGATATATGTCCTGTCTTCGTTCTTGCCGGCTTCTTCAAGAAGCCTTGCCTTCTCGGAAAGAACATGAAGTCCGACTGTTCTTGAAGAACTCTTCAAGGCATGAGCTTTTACCGTAAAGTTCTTTATATTACCTTCGTTATAGAACTTTTCGATCTCGGCGGATTTCTTATCTATACCGTCACGATATATCTCGAGAGCCATCTCATATCCGTCTTCATTTCCGCAGTAGTTAAGACCGTCAGCGATATTGACATCCTCTCTGTCCTTTATCTTGGCAATTATTGAATCTTCACTCATGGCAACAGCCTCCTTTTTGATATCATTATTGTCTATAGTCGTATTACTTGATTCTTCCGTTGCAGGAACGTTATGCACAGGCCCGTTTACGGAAAGCCCGTCACTGTTATCCTTGTCTATAAGCTTTGGCGGAAGGTATTTGAGCAAAGTCTCTTCAAGAGTCCTTCCTGTCACCGGCTTTGACACATAATCGGCAAAGCCCTTCTCTATATACATGCTTCTTATACCGGGTGTTGCATTTGCGGTAAGAACAATGGCAGTAGTGTTTATACCCATCTCACGCATCTTCTGTAAGGTCTCTATGCCGTCCATTTCCGGCATCATATGATCGAGAAGGATAAGATCGTATCTCTTATCTTTGATCTTCTCGAGACATTCCTCTCCGCTTAAAGCCGTGTCTATATTGATCAGTGTGGGTTTAAGAAGCCCGACGGCAACCATCAGGTTCATATCATTGTCGTCCACGATCAAAAGCTGTGCGTTGCGCGCCGTAAACAGCGCTGAAAAATCCTCACTCTTATCCTTGATCTTCTCCTTATGCCGCTTCTCCCAGTTGTCTCCGAGAATCTCGTTTCCGTCGAATCTCTGAACCAGATCAAAGGAAAATGTACTTCCGCTGCCGTATACGCTTTCTACATAGAGCTTGCTGCCCATCAGCTCGAGAAGCTCGGTGGTTATACTTAAGCCAAGTCCGGTTCCCTGTATATCCTTATGGGCTTTTTCATCAAATCGCCTGTAGGCCTCGCCGAGATTCTCGGTATCCTTCGGCTTGATACCTATGCCCGTGTCGCTCACCTTGAACTTAAGTCTGACGGCGTTGGCATTCTTTGACAGAAGCTCAACGGCAAAAGATATGCTTCCCTTCTCGGTGTATTTTACAGCATTGCTAAGGAGATTTACAAGTATCTGTTTGATCCTTTGCTCATCTCCGTACATTACCGCGGGGATACCCTTTGATACCTCCATATTAAAGTCAAGCCCTGCCTTTATTGCTCTCACCTTATGCATGGTGGTTACACTGGTTATAAGCTCTGCGGTATCATACGGATCGTTTGCGATCTCCATCTTGCCGGCTTCTATCTTCGAGAGATCGAGTATGTCGTTGACTATATCGAGCAATGTGTTTGATGCCTGCCTTATATCGGTCGCATATTCTCTTACGGACGAACTGATGTCATCCCTTAAGATGAGCTCGTCCATTCCGAGAATGGCATTGATAGGTGTCCTTATCTCATGTGACATATTTGCCAAAAACTTGGATTTTGCCTGATTAGCTTCATCAGCTTCCTCTTTTGCCTGGCGTATCTGGTCATACTGTCTGTTGATTATGGCCATGCTTCCGAGCTTTGAGATCATCCATGCTAAGAATACAAGAAATACCGTGACCACCGCCATAAGATACAGCTTGAAGTACATCTTTTCATATATCTGGGCTTCCTTATGGAATTTGAAGCTTTCCTCACGGACTATCTCGTCGGTATTGTCTGCAAGTATCCTCACATACAGAGTGTAATCCCCGTAGGGCAGGTTGGTGAAGGTCAGAGGCGTCAGTTCATTCTGTCTGCATATCATACCCTCATCACCCGAGCCTTCAAGTGAAAGGGATATCCTTGGATTAGAAAGAGTAAAGTTTAATACCGCCACGGATATCTTGATCCTCGAATCCCCTTCCGGAATATCATACATATCATTCTCGAACGGCACTATAGTGTCACCGGCCATAACGGAATTGATCCTTATATTGAAATCTTCGACAAAATTGTTGTATGCCTTTGTGTCTATAAGCTTTACGCCGTCGCTGCAGCACAGATAAAGCTTTGTACCGTCTACGGCATTCCACGCGTTTGCGGTCAGCGTCGAATAAAATCCCATGGAACGGTTTAAAAGCTCATAGCTAATCTCATCTCCGGATATAAGCTCTTCCGCATCCGTTATATAGATACCTGCGCTTGAGGATATCCAGAGCTTGTTTCCGCCGGCATTATAGATGTCGTAATTGTTACTGTATGGGAAGTTCTTGAGTCTTACTACCTTCTTGTGACTTCCCTCATCATAGTAGATAGCGTTGCTTGTCACATAGAAATACCCGTTTCTGTAAGGTATTATCCTGAGTATAACCAAAGAATCAAGACCGTCCCTCTTGTCTATACGTCCGATCAGTCTGCCGTACCTTACTACATATATACCGTCACCGTCAGAACCGCAAAGTATGCTCCCGTCCTTATCTTCTACCATAGACAGTATCTGTGGTGTATCAAGTCCGTCCTCGCTTCCGAGTGTACCGGTTATCTTGCCGTCATTGAAGAAGGTCAATCCGACATTTGATGCCGCAACTATGGTTCCGTCCTTCATCTCTATGGTCGACCTGAAACGGCTGCCCATGGTCCCCATACTCTCGTCATAGGTGGTGATATTATCATTCTTATCTATACATATCAGCCCTGCATTTCCGTAAGTCGAAATCCACATATTTCCCTTGCTGTCGAGCATGGTATGTCTTACTCGCATACCGTCGGCACAGGAAATATACTTGTTATTTTTAAGGCGTCCGGAATTCTTGTCTATAGCTATAAGGCCTGAGTCTGTTCCTATTATAAGGTCGTCTCCTCTTATCGAAACGGAATTCACAACCGCACTTTCCGTCTCGGCAAGGGCAAACAAATCCGTGAAGGGAGTCATGGCATACTCTACAACTCCCTGTTTGTTTGATACAACCCATAGGTTGTTCTGGTAGTCCTTCGTCACATCGCTTATGGAGCTGTCGAAGTCAGTGGTATTCATGTTAAGGATCGCGCCGTCGCTGTCCATAAAACCGAAACCATTCTCACAGCAAAGGAAGAAACCTTCAGATGCTTTATCGTAAAAAATCTTGTTAAAGTAATTAAGCTTCCCGGTATTTATCTCATCACCGTTTGATATGACTCCGTTATCGTAGGAGAGCTTATAAACCGAATTGCCCGAGGTTCCGACGAGAAAATCCCCGTTTTCGCAACCACATACGGCAGCGAAGCTTAATGCTTTAAGATCCGAATCAATATATGTTCTTGCAAGATATTTATTGTTTTCTGCAAAGAAAATCTCACCGCTGTTGTTTACGCCTGCAACTATCGAGCCCGAGCAGGTAAGAGATCTGGTACCGGTAACTCCTTTAAATGAATCATCGGTAATTATCTGCATATCCTCGGACAGAACAACTATCTCACCCGAGGTACCGACATATATATTTCCCTTTTCATCCTCCGTTATCGAACGTATGGAATCGGACGGAAGACCTTCCTCGGTCGTAAGGAAGCTGATCGCTCCGGTACTGCTGTCATAGCAGGCTACTCCGCTGTCATTGGTTCCAATCCACATTCTTCCCTTTGAATCCACGTAGAGAACCATAACATTGTTTATCCTGTCATCAAGCTTGACGGCTTCAAAACGTGAACCGTCAAAGCGATACATTCCCGAATATGTTCCGGTCCATATATATCCGTCGGGTGTCTGAGCCACGGCGTTGAGCTCGGCACAGGAAAGACCGTCATCCGTATCGTATCTTACAGCCTCAAAGCGGGACTCATAATCTACCGCTTTCTCGGCCGAAAGCCTGACCGGCTCCGGTAGTATGATGCATGCCGCAAGCGCAAGAAGAACGGCCAACATCGTGAATTTGAGATTATTCTTTCTCTTCTTTTCATAATTCTCAAGCAGCCTTACCGGTATTATAGACAACGGAAGCGCAAGGAACATGGATATGGCTTTGTCGGGCATATCCACAAATGCTTCGCCGCAAATACTGCAGAATACAGGTACATTGATATTCCTGTAAAGCATGGCAAAAAGACCGTCTCCCCATATATTTCCGGACAGACCGTCATATATCACCATATTTACCGGAGTAGACAAAACAACCGCCACAAAACCAGCTAAAACCGCTGTGGCTATGGCCGGGAAAGCCTCGACCTTCTTTCCTCTGGGGAAGAAACGTCCGACTGTTATTCCGACGGCCACATTTACATATATATAATAGATGCTTTCATGATGTAATAACCATATTATGCAGTTGGTGAAAAGACCTGTTATTCCGCCGCCTATAGGTCCGAGACTGATAGCCGCGGTAATGGTTCCGACCGCATCGAGCCACAGGGGCAGGCTTAAGTATGAAGCAAGCGATCTTCCGAGCAGATTGACAACAATGCATATTATTATAATGCTCAAACTTATATAGCTTAACCTGAAGCACCATTTATCCTTCAGACTTCTTGATTCCTGGTTACCGTCATTTCCTCTTATATACTTGAGCATATCGCTGTCGTTGTTGATAGTCAGGAGCACTCCGAACATACCGAGTGACTGGAAGCAAAGCTCTATCAGGCTGTACGGCAGCAGTATCTGGATTATCATAGGGATAAAGCAGAACATTATAAAAACTATAAGAAGGATAAACTCTACCTTCCTGACATTGCTTCTGTGTCTGATAACCAAGGCAAAACCAAACATAAGATACAAAAATCCGACCGCATATAAGAAAGCAAACAGCGGTCCGTGAGAATATAGAACCTCTTCACTCTGTCTTGTGACAAGATGGTGGAAAGGATCGGACAGTATCATGACCAGACATATAACAAGCGGAATTGAAATAATGATGAAGCCTTTGCCTTTATAAGTATTCTCAAGGCCAAGCATGTAGATCACATAGAGAACGGCAAGAAATGCCATAATCATATGCAGCGAAAGAAAGACATAATTCCAAAAATCTTTGACCGGACTGTACAGATAAGCCGGATTTGTGTCGTAAAGCGCACTTATTATATCCGTCAAAGACGCAAAAAAACAGCATATAAGAAGAGTCAGGAAGACCTTGTTGGAGGCCTTCCTGGTACCCTTCTTAAGTAACAGATATAACACGGCGATAAATGAAATAACAACGGCACATGCGTCGAAATAAATATTGTATTCCACGGCTCTTTTCCCCCGTTATCTGATGGTACAGCTTAAACGATCACTTCTTCTTTTTGTCCTCGTCCTTATTGCTGCCCTCTTCACGAGTTGTGAAGATATGATCTATAAGACCGTACTCCTTGGCTTCCTCTGCGGTCATCCAGTTATTCCTGTCGCAGTCCTTTAATACAGTCTCATAATCCTTTCCGCAGTTATCTGCCATAATGCCGATAAGCTTCTTCTTGATACGGAGCATATGCTCGACCTCGATCTCCATATCCGAGGCCTGACCTTTTGTACCGCCTAAAGGCTGATGTATCATGATCTCGGAATTCGGAAGAGCTATCCTCTTTCCCTTGGCGCCGCCCGAAAGAAGGAAAGCACCCATTGAAGCCGCCATACCGACGCAGATCGTAGATACGTCGCACTTGATATACTGCATGGTATCATATATACCAAAGCCTGCGGATACAGATCCGCCGGGGCTGTTGATATAAAGAGCTATATCCTTGGAAGGATCCTCGGATTCCAGGAAAAGAAGCTGAGCTATAACCAGGCTTGCGGTTACATCATTTACCTCATCCCCGAGAAATACGATTCTCTCCTTAAGTAA
>ONVB01000072.1 GCA_900321145.1 uncultured Eubacteriales bacterium
TAATACAGGCTTCTTGATAGTGTAGGTCAAGGTCTTGGTTCCCTCATACTTATAGCTGTTGAAGGTTACCACAACCTTATAGGTTCCGGCATTTTTCTTGGTTGTGTTGGTCACTGTATAGTGTACGGGATCGATCACATTGCCCTCAGCATCCTTAACCGTTACCTTAACTGTCTGGTTGGCTCCGGTGTAACCGAGAACTGTCTTGTTGAGAGTGATCGACTTGATAGCAGGAACCATCTCTATCACTGTCTCTCCGCCGACATCACAGGTCCTTACTACCTTACCTGCCTTACCGATACCTGCCTTAACGCCTTCGGTCTCCGTCCAGATATGATCATTATGAACCTTGTCCTTTATTATACCGTTCACAGTATACACGTTAGCATTACCCGTGTACCTAACCATATCCCTGAAATCATCATAGTCTGCCTTGACAAGCCTTATCTTAGCAACTCTGTCAGACTTGGAGGTTATGGTAAAAGGTCCTTCAGAAAAATCATCCCCTATTTCCTTGCCGTTAACCGTGACAGACACAGTCTCCGGATCATACACAAAGCCGTAACGATGCCAATTAGTCGAATCCTCTGCTACGAACTTTCCTTCTTCCTCACTATAACCAATAATTGTCATGGATGGTGTCCATTCGATTGTCTTCATTTCATTGAGCTTACTCAGCTCAAGATCATTACAAACCTCCATTTCACTGCGGAAGTTCACAGCAAAGTAAGCCCTTGCTTCCATCAGATTAACATCCTGGTTACCGTCCTCATCCTGGAAAGTTGTCATATACTTGCAGACAAAATCACCATCTATACCGACATCGAACTTATCCTCGTTGTCACCTGTAAATGCATAGATTCCCTTGTCACTCTTAACAGTTACGCCCATATCCGAGCGTCCCTTATCAAAGGCGAAGCTTGTTACCTCAGGATATGAAACCTCAACCTCACCGGTTTCACGATTGTACTGCCTTGCAACTACATATACAGATGCATGAACTGTCTCGCCAAGCAATGTATCCACATGATAGTTGCCATATGTATCCTTATCCACCATGTTTTCTCCGGATGCACCCAAAACAGAAACAACCGCTTCATCATCATAGTCACCCGAGAATATTAACAAATATCCTGACTGTTCACTGCCGTATGCATCCGTAAATGTAAAGTCTACCCTGCTCTCGCCAAAGAGATCGTTCTGATCAGCACCGGGAGGAAGGTTATCAATAACCTTAACAGCCGGACGGCCGTTAACCTCCTTGTACTCTATAGGAGTTATCCTGCTTGTATCAGGCTTATCACCTTCATATCTTGCAATGCTCTTAACATTGATATCGAACGGAACATATCTGCCCTTGGGATTCGCATCATTTTCCACATAATAGTAGAAGTTATCAAGATAAAAGACATCTCCCGGAAGTAATAATTCCGAGCGAACCCAGTCAGGATCATCATTCACGAGATCATTGTAATCAACAAAAGGAAGCTTAAACTTTACTTCTTCCGTTGTAAGGGGAATGCTCTCTTCTGTTCCGGGCATCTTTACCGATACCCGGACCACAAACCTGTCGTCTCCGTCTATCTCTTCAAAACCGTTATCATTTCTTACCGGGAAGTACTTAACAAGCTTTGTTCCGTCAAGAGAAACACTCTTACCGTCAGCAGCTACATTGACACCTTCGGTAAATTCATCAGTAAATACAAAGCCGTTGGCCCAGTAGCCTCTTCCGACCTTCCACTCAAGCTCATAGCCTGATGCTATCGCAGAATCCAGCTTGGATGTATCAACCGTAAAGGTTCTTGACTTTGTATCGGCGAATACGATAAACAAATCATCATCCGCAGTTATACCGGTTGCATTGATGTCTCCAAGCTCCGCAAGCTCAGCTCTGCTGCCCTTATTTACATCCCTGCCCTCTGTATCTTTAAAATGCGCTTCAAGGCCGAAGCTTGTATCTCTTGCTTCTTTTCTTGTTACCGTATAGCTTCCGTCATCGTTTTTGTTGACAGAAATAACATTTTCATCAACATCAAAAATATCATATGAGACACCTTCAACAGCCTGACCTTCACGATTATCGTCATAGCTGTAGCGTGTCACTACAGGTTTAAAATTGTATTCCTCACCGATCTTCAGGTTCTTAATTCCTGTGAATCCACACGGAAGAAGGCCATATGCTTCACGATCCACACCCATCTGATACCAGAAACCATAAGTTTCCTTTCCGTCCTCATAGAGAATCACATCGATTCCGGCATCTCCGAATAACTGTTCAAGCTCTTCGCCTTCTCTTAAGTCCCTGGCAGAAACAAGAAAGGTATTGCCGTTACTCGGTGTGAGCGTAATCCTGTCATCCTCAGGATTTGTTAAGCTTACACCGTAAGTAGGCTTCACAAGATCAACATTTTTCTGGAAGTACCATCCCTCATCATTCCATTCTGCAACTCGGTGGGTAATATCAACCTGAACCTCAAATGACTGCCCGGGTATCACCCAGTCAGTTCCTATCGAAGAGTACACTCTATGATCGTATACACTGTTGGTTATGTGGATTGTGTGAGTAAGCTGTCCGTTATAGCCGCTTTCAAGTCTGTAATCAACAGTCACAGGGATATCCATTCCCACAGAATCCTGCTTTTCGTCCGCAAGTGAAACCTTGGCTCCTGTTTGTTCATCATCGTAACTTCTTGTCTGAAGGCCGTACTCGTCGACCACACCGTCATTATCAAAGTCTTCGCGCTCAACAGCGACATAACCCTGATACTCCTTGGGTATAGTCACGCCGGTGATCTCCGTCGGATAATTCCGCTGTTCCTCCTCACTCCATACATCATACATCCCGCCATGGATACCGTCTCTGCCTCCGGGAAGGATCCAGCCTTCGGAATCCTGCGGAAGAAGTGCAGGATTGATAGCCGCCTTTGCTTCATAGGTTCCGAACCCTGTCACAGGGAACAGGCTTAAAGCCATCGCGCCGCTTAACACACCCGTAAGCAGCCGCTTAGAAAATCTTCTCATATCATATCCTCCTTTGTTTTTAAAATCCCCCTCATCACGCCCAAGCTTTATATAACCGTTGCCGTTATATATTTCTTTTCATGAGCATTTCGGCTTGTTTGACGAAAAGAATGTATCGCTTTTATTTTACTCCAAACTATATAGACTTACAAGCATTTTTAGGCAATTTTACCACAAAACAGGATTTTTATCCCGCATTTTCATCATGTCGCACAAAAATAACGCCGGAGTAGTCTCCGGCGTGTGACATTCATTTTTCGTCCCGGATCACATAGGATCTGCGACGCAGATTCCGAGTATCTCGAAATCGGTTCCTGTGTTACCTTCGGTCGGAACAAGCTCTATCACATGTACTTCCTTCGCCTTTCCCTCCACGACAGGCGTATAGGCAAGGTGGTCACCCCACGAATCGCTGCTGCCCTTAAGCGTAGCCGCCTTCTTGCCGTCCACATATACGTCATAGTCTGCCATGCCGGTACTTTCACTGTCTCCTTTTCTTTGAAGATATGCTATCCCCACATTGGTCCATTCCACAGCAAACTCCATCCTGCCCGCATCCGTTGTTTTAAAGCCCATTTTATCCGATTTAAGTATCTTCCTTACCTCAGATGCTTCAAACCTGTCTACGCTCATGAACTTAACCGGTCCTTCAGGCAGATTTGGAGCATCTATGCTCTCTATACTCCCGAAATCTATAGCATCCTCAGCAACGGAAAAGTCCTCCGCAAAAAGTATCCGCGCGTCCTCAAAGCCGGCAACGGTGAGCGATCCCTTCGGCATCTCATACTCTGATGTATCCATGGTATCAAAAACCTTAGTCCCGGTTGTCCTCGTATAGTTAACCCCTTCAAAAAAACCCGACAGGAGTCCGGCTATCACCTCATGCCCCTCATTCTTCGGATGTACCCCGTCCTTGTCACCGACCTTATACCACTCAAGCTCTCCCATGGCTATCAAATGCGCATAGCTTATGATCGGCACCTTGTACTTAAAAGCTATCGGCGCATGCACCTCACTGTAGCTGTTGCCTCCTTCAGTGCAAAGTATAAGCGATATGACCGCGGGCTCGCTTTCGTACTTCAGGCAGCGCCTTATAATGCTCTCATAGGTTTCCTTATTTATCATGGTCGTATCGTTCACCGAGAACTCGACCACCACGACATCGGGATTCGCCTCAAGCACGTCATCATAGAGCCTGTGCGCGCCTATATATGAATCGGTCGCACCTATTCCCGCGTTCACATACTCTATATCCGCCTTCGGAAATGTATCCTTCCACCACATATAGGACTTCCACGCATAGCA
>ONVB01000069.1 GCA_900321145.1 uncultured Eubacteriales bacterium
CTATAATCTAAAAATAACCAAACCGTTTCCGGTTCGGTTATTTTTAGATAATCGGTAAACTACTGTTGCTCTTCGGTCGAAGCCTCGGTATCATCTTCGGTTGCTTCTGCAAACTCATCGATGATAAGTTCTTCAACAAACTCTGTTGTCGCTTCCTCTTGCTCTTCCGTGGTTTCTGTGGTTCCTGCCGTATAAGCAAGCTCCTCATCACCCGTGAGCGAAGGCTCTTCCTCATCAACTTTACCGTTTTTGTCTGACAGCTCCGGACTACCGATTTGGTCCCTGTCGTTCTTGCCCTTTTCAGCCGGAGCGATATCATGTGAATCAGTTTCCTTATCCTTAACGGTTTCGGTCGTCGATTCACCCCCCTGCTCGCTCTCGCCAAGAGCAGTTCCGTCTTCCGAAGTATCTAGGGCTACCCCTTCTGTCGGATGCTCTTGGGACGATGCAGGTGTCAACTCCTCTTGAGTGGTGGTGGACTCTGATAGAGATGATAGAATTTTGGTATCCTGAGGTGCCCCATCGTCATGCGGAGACTTTACAGGCAAATTCTGACTATCATTGTCTCCACCACCAATCGGAGTTGAACTTGATATTTCTTCCTTAGCTATTATTCCCGCCGGTGCACCCTTTTGTACTTGTTCTTCTTGAATACCATCTATAATATCTTTGACCGGTTTAGTTGCAAAATCATCTGCATCAACCGATTTCTTATATTCGACGTAACGCCCTGTGCTTATGCCCAGGTTCTTAGCTGCAACCTCCTCTTCCTTAGTTGCTGTATTTACTGATACTGTGAGATGAGCATCGTTATCGGCACTCTTTTCAAGACTGTATGCCAATGCATCTCTCTGCTTATCACTCTTGGATACCACATTTGCGAGGATATAATTCTCATCACCGCTTAAGTATCCGTACTCCTGAAGTACTTCCTTGGTGTCATCGAAAGCTTCTATGATATCTTTCCTTACAACACCCTTGCTTATAAGATCGTCTACGATAGGTTCGGCATCATGATTCAGCGCATTCACCGCAAGGACCTTATTCTTCTTATTCACCTGATACTCTATAGACGGCTTAACATCTATAGTGATGGTTGAATAAGTAACCAGGTTCTCCTGCGTGTAAAAAGCTGTTCCTCCCAATCCTATGAACATCGCAGCCGCTGCTGCAGCTGCCCAGGTTCTCGCATTACCCTTAGATCTGCGATTTTTCCTGTCGTCAATACCTGAAACGGAGGCACCGAGCTCTATAGTTGAGCCAACTTCGTAGACACCGGGTATATTCTCGACAGTGCCGTCGGCCTTTAATACAGCCGTCATATTCTCTTTTGATTCAAGCACTATCGCTTTCATAAAACTACCCTCTCTAATCATTTCTGGTGATATCCTGCATATAATCGGCGAGCTTCGGATAATCTCCGCTTATGATAAGTACCGCCGATATTATGTATTTTCGATGTCTCTCCAAAACTTTTGGGGGGAGTTTTATAAATTCCTTAATTCTTTTTCCGGGAAGCATCCCCGTTCTCTTCATATCCGAGACCATCTCGGGATTCCCGCATATAAGCCTAATAACCTTTCTGCAGCTTTCTTTTGTCTTCGCTGCCTTCGGCGTGCTCTCGGCTATATCCATAAAGCCGAAACCAAACCTCGCCAACTCTTCCGAAAGGGCGCTTATCTCATCCTTTACCGTAACGCGGCCGCCTATCTCACCGCGCTCCACAAGCCTCTGCGACACCTCGAGTGCTACGGGGGATACCTCTTCTTCGTCATCCCCAAGCTCGCCGTCCAAAGTCTCCGTATCAACCGGAGTCTCAAACCTGTGCCTGCTCTCGCTCTTGATGTAGTCGATCAGCCTGCGCTTTATAACAAGAGCCGCAAACGCATTGAAGCTTCCCTTGCTTTCATCGTAGGACTCAACCGCCTCCGAGAAAGCTATGAGCGCTATGGAATACTCATCGTCGCTCTCGCTTACAAATCGCTTGCAGGTCTTATATGCCTGCGTCAATATGAACTTCTTATTGGTTCTAATAAAGCGGTCAAGCTCATGCCTGTCACGCTTTGCCAGCATTATCTGAGAGTTAGTTGTCTCTGTCACTGATAATCCTAAAACCTCCGTCGAAGCCATACGCGTATCCTCCCCGAATGATAGTGAAAGGACACAACTCGGCACACAAAAAACCTCTCGCGCCCTTCATTATAACATATCGGTTCGAAAAATACCAATGTTTATTGTCAATTTATAGTTTTTTTATGAATTTTGTGTGAAAAATGGCTTGTTTGTGCACATTTTGACCAATATCCTATAGGTTTTATACAAAATGTATCGCACCGCCCCTGTGTAGCATAGCAAAGCTTCTAATGGTCGCTGTCGGAGTTTCCGATTATTATGATTATATCATAAGCGGATGTATCGATCGACGCACCGTCCGGCACACTTCCCGTGCTTACAGTCGCACTTGTAAAGTAGTCGAGCAGCTCGTCACCGAGTCCCTCCTGAGTTACATATATCTCGGTATCCTCGATATTGTATATGAAATCGGATGCTTCCGTATTCTCATACCCGTCTTCGTTGAGTGTCTCACACCATCTTCCGGCAAGCCCGCTCACATCGGTACTGTTCAGCACCGCTATCTTCGCATCCTTGGTGCTGATCCTTTCTTCGGACGGTTCTTCGGTCGCCGCTGCGGTGATCTCACCCGTGATAAGGTCATCCGGCGCTTCCACCTCGGTAAGCTGGTTCTCTCCGGCAGTTGTCACCGGTTCGGTCTTCTTCGCCTTGTTCTTGACCACCTGGGTTATAAAAAATATTCCGAACGCGATTATAAGTAAACCAAATATTATAACAAAAGTCTTCAGGAACATATTAAGGAATATGCTGCCTGCGCTTTGTCCCTTCTTCTTCTCATTTTCCATTGTCGTATATGACCTCCGAATAAAAATCAATCAGCGCATATCATACCAAATTCTGTTGAATTTTTCAAGATGATATGTGATAATACTGTTCACCGGTGCCAAATCCGTGTTGCAGTTTGTCAACCGGTCACTGCGCAGTATTCCCGAGACGACAGTCGCAATTTGCATAAAAATGCAGCGGCGCAGCCGGTCTTGAGATCGGTAACCGGGATCCGACCACATATGTAAAGGAATGATCACAGTATGAAAACCGCATTGATAACGGGCGTATCCGGCGGGATAGGCTATGCCGCCGCAAAAGAGCTCGCAAAAAATTACGACTATGTCGCGGCGATAAGCAGGGGAACGTCTGGCCTTGAGGATATAGGCAATATCCATATATTCACCGGCTCTGTCACGGACTTTGGTTTCGTCGAGGAAACGGTGCGACAGACAGTCCGCGAAACCGGCAGCATAGATCTGCTCATCAACAACTCAGCCGTATCCTACGTCGGGCTGCTGACAGATATGAGCGAAGGCGACTGGCATAAGACCGTATCCGTAAACTTAAGCTCCGTGTTCAACACCTGCCACGCCGCTGTACCTCACATGGTACACCAAAAGGCCGGCCGGATAATCAACATCTCTTCGGTATGGGGACTTGCCGGCGCATCCTGCGAGGTTGCCTACTCTGCCACAAAGGGTGGCATCAACGCCTTCACAAAGGCTTTGGCCAAGGAGCTTGCTCCCTCCGGTATAGCCGTAAATGCCATAGCCTTCGGAGCAGTGGATACCAGAATGAATTCGCATTTAAGTCCTGAGGAAAAAATGCAGCTTGAGGACGAGATCCCCGCAGGGCGCATGATCGATGCGGACGAAGCCGCAGAGATCATCCTTAAAACAGCGGAGCTCCCCATATACATAACAGGTGACATAATTAAAGCAGACGGTGGCTGGATCTAAAGTCCGCAGCCGTCTGCTTTTTCTGTACTCCGTCTATGTCCGGGATATAGTCTGAAAAATCCCGCTTTGCTTAAGACTCCTCGCTTCGCGCGGAGCGACACATCTTCATTTCCCGGATTCCGCTGTCACTACCTTATCATGGTCTTCATGGACTTGTAACGCTCATAATCCTTATGGAGCGTCCAGGTTCCGTAAAAGGCATATACGGCCGCGAGCAGTATCAGCCAGCCGCTGGTTTTGTGTGTGATCATTATATTTCTGATAAACACAAACACCGCATAGGCAAGAGTTATTCCCGCAAATACCCTGCTCTTCATCTTATGAACTCCGATAGCTCCTACAAGAAGCACCGCACCGCCGACAAGCGTCAGGGTAGGATCTATATAGAGCATTCCGTCACCGGTCGAGCTCTTCCACATGAAAGTATCATCCATATTCATGGTAACAATAGCAAGGATCAGATTTATAATACCGAACACATAGAGGATGATATATCCTGTCTTAACATACTGCTTTGTCTTGGGCGAGCAGTCCTTTCTGTAGTACTCATTCAAGTCCATCAGCGGTTCGTTCGCATCCATGGATATGGATGTGTAGGGCATATTTCCCGATGTCGGCATGATATTTCCCACGACCGGGTTACCGTTATATCCGTATGACACATTTCCCGGGGCCGGATTACCGTTGTATCCGTACATCGAGCTTCCCTGCGCCGGCGCACTCTGCGCAGCCGTCGCCGTATCCTGCTCTGAAGGGGCAAGCTTAAGGCCCGTCTTCGCAGGGCCCTCTATCTTATCGCCGCAATGAGGACAGAAGGACACTCCGTCTGCCACCTCTGTTCCGCAAAAACCACATTTCATCTTATTTGTTCCTCCCTCGTTTTAATATGTAACGGCAGATCACTTCATGATCCTGCCCAGCCGGTCTGTGCGATACCGAATTATGGCTTCGTCATAATCGCACATCCCTCTTCCTTATCTCTTTAAAAAATGTTCCGACTTCGGCCCAGGCCTTCTTTGACTCCTCCATGATGGTTCCGGCAACCTGGAATACATGGAACATGCCCGGGTACTCGGAGTA
>ONVB01000068.1 GCA_900321145.1 uncultured Eubacteriales bacterium
CTAAGGGGTACCGCTTGCGGTGGATTCCTTAGGACATCGAAGGCCGGCACCTCAACGCTTCGCATTGAGGTCTGCGTCGCTTCGCTCTGGATGACACGGTATTCTTTAATCACTCGCAGTCCCGAAGCCCACGACCCATCCGCACTTCGTGCGTCTGCCGCAGCTTCGCTGCTTATGGTCATGGGTCTACGGGAGAGTCGCTGCTTCGCAGCAACTCCGAATATCATACAAGTGTGTTTGCCCGTGCAAGCACGGCAAATCACGCTTGTATAATATTCTACTGCGAGCGCGACATATTCTTCTGGATATTCTCCGTGATCTTGTTATAGAACTCCTGCGCAGCATTCTCTCCCATCTTTTTCTGGCGGTTGTTGACTGCCGCTGACTCTATGATGATCGCTATATTTCTTCCCGGTCTAACAGGGATGTTATGGCATATGACCTTGTTGCCGAGTATCTCCGTATAGTGATCCTCAAGCCCCATTCTGTCATAGTTTGCGTCCTTATCCCACTCCTCTAAGTTGATGATCAAGTCTATGCTCTGTGAGAGCTTCACGCACTCCACTCCGAACATCTGCTTTACATTTATTATCCCTATTCCGCGAAGCTCTATATAGTGTCTGGTTATATCCGGTGATGTCCCGACCAGCGTCTCCGCAGATACCTTTTTGATCTCGACCACATCATCGGACACAAGTCTGTGGCCGCGGTGTATGAGCTCTAAAGCCGCCTCGCTCTTACCTATGCCCGAGTCTCCCATGATGAGCACGCCTTCGCCGTACACATCGACGAGAACCGCATGTATGGATATCCTCGGTGCCAGCTCCACGTGAAGCCAGCGAACCACCTCATGCACGAAGTCCGAGGTCGTGTCCGACTTATCTGTCAGGATCGGCACACCGTACTTCTTACCCTCCTCTATGATAAAATCATAGGGCTGCAGATTTCTGCAGAAAATAAGACAGGGGATCTTATATCCGAACATCTTGTCAAATATCTCGATGTTCTCTTCCCTTGTGTGCATATTTGCGATATAAGCATACTCGACATTTCCGCATATCTGTATACGCGCGGCGTCGAAGTGCTCAAAGAAGCCCGCAAGCTGTACCGCGGGGCGATTCATGTTCGGATCCTTGATAAGTATCTTATCCGTGTCAATCTCAGGCGTGTGGTTGACAAGATTCATCTTATTGATCAGGTCCGTGACTGTTACACTGTATTCCTGCTCCATAATGCTCCTTTTAAGTGAAAAAGGGGCTTAAACCAAGTTTAAGCCCCTAAGTTGTTATTCGTCTTCCGTTTGAGAGGCAACCTCCTCGTACTTCTCAAGTATAAGAGTCTGTATCTTATCTCTTGTATCGGAGTTGATGGGATGTGCTATATCCCTGTACTCTCCGTCTGATGCTTTGCGACTCGGCATGGCTATGAATAAGCCCTTTTCTCCCTCGATGACCTTGATATCGTGTACCACGAATTCATTGTCGATCGTGATTGAGACAACCGCTCTCATCTTTCCTTCCTGGTTAACCTTCCTGACTCTTACATCTGTTATCTGCATGTTTTACCTCCTACGTTCAGAACGCGGATTTCTCTTAAAGCGCGTATCTGAAGTTTTTCTCTACGATGACCTTGATCTGATCGGGATCACCTGTATGTACTGTATTTGCTCTTAATGTATCTCTGCTCTCAACGATGCAATTCTCGATATAGCAATTATCACCGATATGTACATCATTTAAGATAATAGAGTTCTTTATAACACAATTGTTACCGATGTAAACCTTCTTGAAGAGGATCGAATCCTCCACGGTTCCGTTGATTATGCTTCCGCTCGCTATAAGGCTGTTGGATACGACCGCATCCTTGTTATACTTGGCAGGCGGGAGATCCTCAACCTTCGAGTATACATCCGGGTGCTGTCTGAAGAAGTAATCTCTTATGTCCTTCTTCAGGAAGTCCATATTCGTCTTGAAGTACGAATCGACTGTTCCTATATTTCTCCAATAAGACTGGAGCTTGTAAGCATATATCTTCTTAACATTCTTGTATCTTACAAGTATGTCTGATACAAAATCGCTTCTGCCCTCTGCGGCGCAGGCCTCAAGGAGCTCTATCAGCTGTCTTCTTCTGACTACATATACACCGACCGAAGCTGTATTGGTCTCCGCAACAAGAGGCTTCTCCTCGAAGCTTATGATCCTGTTATCATCCGCAAGCTTTACAACACCGAAGCGGTTGATATCGTCCTCATCGGGCTGGATATCCTTGACAACTACCGTTATGTCCGCGCCGGTTGCAATATGCTCCTCCAAAACCTTGTTGTAATCAAGCTTATAGATACCGTCACCGGAAGCTATGACCACATAAGGCTCATGAGCCGACTTGAGGAAATTAATATTCTGGTAGAGGGCATCTGCCGTGCCTCTGTACCAGTAGCTGTTCGTAGCTGTGATAGTCGGAGTGAAGAGGTATAAGCCTCCCTGCTTTCTTCCGAAATCCCACCACTTTGATGAATTCAAGTGCTCATTAAGTGAGCGCGAGTTGTACTGTGTATATACGGCAACCTTCTGTATATGGGAGTTGGTCATATTTGAAAGTGCAAAGTCTATCGCTCTGTAGCTTCCGACCATCGGCATAGCAGCAACCGCACGCTTTGCGGAAAGCTCTCCCATCCTGCCGCTGTTACCGCCTGCAAGTATTATTCCTATAGCTCTCATCTCACTCACCTACCTTTATTATACTTGATCCGCTCTTCAGCAGACCGCCCGGGTACTCATCTTCCGTAGTCTCTCCGAATATAGCCACATTCTTGCCTATCTTAACATTTGCAGGAATGACTGAATTCTCTCCTACGGTCACAAGTCCGAATGAGTAGATGTGAGGTGCGAGCTCATTCTCGGCTTCCTCTCCCACACCGAGCTCGGTGTTCTTGCCGACCACCGTGTTCTCAGCTATGATCGCCTTGTCTATAACAGCGCCATCCTCTATTACCACACCGTTCATGATGATCGAATTCTTGATGACTGCGCCCTTGCCTATGGTAACTCCGGAGCCGATAACCGAGTGCTCTATGGTTCCGTATACTTCGGTTCCCTCACCGACTATACTCTCGGTCACGGAGCCGTTCGGATCTATGTACTGAGGCGGAAGCACATCACTCTTGGTGTATATGCGCCAGAATTCTTCATAGAGGTTGAACTCCGGTATGATATCCACGAGCTCCATATTTGCTTCCCAGTAGGATCCTAAGGTTCCTACGTCCTTCCAGTAACCCTTGTAATCGTAAGCGCATATCTTGCTGCCTCTCTCATGGCAGTACGGAATGATATGCTTACCGAAGTCGCACGAGGGCTGATCCTTGAGTTCGGTCAGCGCATCGCGAAGTACCTTCCAGTTGAAGATGTATATACCCATGGATGCCTTATTTGATCTCGGGTGCTCAGGCTTCTCTTCAAACTCCTGTATGCATCCCGTGTCATCGGTAATGACAACGCCGAAACGGCTTGCTTCCTCCATGGGAACCTGATATGTGGCAAGAGTTATGTCAGCCTTGCTTGTCTTGTGATAGTCAAGCATGACCTCATAATCCATCTTGTAGATGTGATCTCCCGAAAGAATAAGCACATAATCAGGATTGTAATAGTCGATATACTCGAGATTCTGATAGATAGCATTTGCGGTACCTGTGTACCACTGACTGTTGGTGCTTGTCTCGTAAGGCGGAAGCACCGTAACGCCTCCGATATTCCTGTCTAAGTCCCACGGAATACCTATGCCGATGTGCTGGTTCAGACGCAGAGGTCTGTACTGTGTGAGCACACCTACGGTATCAATACCTGAATTGATACAGTTAGAAAGCGGGAAGTCGATGATCTTGTACTTACCGCCGAAAGCCACAGCAGGTTTAGCAAGCTTTGAGGTCAAAACACCCAAGCGGCTGCCCTGTCCGCCGGCTAAGAGCATGGCAATCATTTCCTTTTTTATCATAGTGTCACCCCTCTTTAGCAAAATATGTATGATTATAACATTAAATCACAAAAAGTGAAATACTTTTTATGCAATTTTTATAATTTGATACATAATATATCCGAAAATGTAATAATAACAACCAAAAAGGACATCCGATAAACATTTATGATCTTACCGAATGTCCTTTTTTAATCCTCATTGATATGTTTTTTCGCCGGCATGCATCAATATGCTTCGGCAGCGTCCTTCATATTTTTCAGGAACGGAAGGAAGTCAACTTCGAGGCAGGCCGCAAGCTTTACATCATCCTTCTCGGGAAGAATCTTGCCGAGTCTGCTGACAGCGGCCGCCATATGGCTCTTATCCACTCTCTCCGTATCACGGTTGATAAAGCTTTCACAACTGTTGAAGACCTCTATCTCCCAGTTGATCCCCTGGATAACCAGATTGAACAGCTCCTCCGTATCAGACTCTCTTCCTTCTCTCAGTTCATTTATGACGGTTTTCGTTCCACAGATAATGTCATAGCTGTAGTCGAAAAGCTCGTCCATGATCTTCTTTCTTATTTCTTCAATATCCGCCATGTTTCCTCTTCCCCTTTTATAAGAGCCTTTACTTCACTTAAAGATGACACATCAGTCTCTAATTCTTTTCCTTTGCTATCTCGGTGATCGATGATGCAAGTCCTGCGATCGAAGCGATCTCCGAAGGTATGATAAGCTTCGTGGCCTGGCCGTTTGCGGCTTTCTCGAAAGCCTCTAAGCTCTTTAATGTAAGAACCGACTTGTCGGCTTTTGCCTCATTCAAGGCCTTGATACCGTCGGCGGTAGCCTGCTGAACCTTAAGTATAGCCTCAGCCTCACCTTCTGCCCTTCTTATCGTAGCTTCCTTGGTTGCTTCCGCACGGAGGATAGCCGATGCCTTCTCGGCCTCTGCTGCAAGGATGAGCGACTCCTTCTGACCTTCCGCACGAAGGATGGCCGACTTCTTCTCACCTTCTGCGATAAGGATCTGCTCACGGCGTTCACGCTCTGCCTTCATCTGCTTCTCCATCGCATCCTGGATGGCTGCGGGAGGAATGATATTCTTTAACTCCACACGGTTAACCTTGATGCCCCACGGGTCGGTTGCTTCATCGAGTGTAGCACGCATCTTGGTGTTGATGGTCTCTCTTGAGGTAAGTGTCTGGTCAAGCTCAAGCTCACCGATGACATTTCTTAAGGTTGTGGCCGCCAGGTTCTCTATAGCCATAAGAGGATTCTCAACGCCGTAAGCGTAGAGCTTCGGATCGGTTATCTGGAAGAATACGACCGTATCTATCCTCATGGTTACATTATCCTTGGTGATAACCGGCTGAGGCGGGAAATCCGCAACCTGCTCCTTAAGAGATACTCTCCTTGCTACCTTGTCAAATATCGGAAGCTTCATCTTGAAACCTGCCGACCATGTCGTATGGTAGGTTCCCACACGCTCGATAACATACGCATATGCCTGCGGTACAACCCTTATACAGCTGCACGCAATGATAACTGCCAAGAATACAACAAATAAACCAAATACCTGTCCTGCTGACATATAAAATCCCTCCTTTTTTAAAGACCGGCTCTCCTTACGATAGCCTTCACTCCTTCTATGCTCTCAACCACTACGGTCTGCCCCTTCTCGATCTGAGAGGTGTCAGCCGATCTCGCCGTCCACTCAACTCCGTTGAGCTTGACCGCACCTGTAGCTTTCAGATTATCGATGGTTTCCGTCACTATCCCCTGCTTGCCTATCAGACTGTCTATGTTGGTTTTCTCTATGTCCTTCATAAACTTTGTCTTCGCGAGCGGTCGCATAAAGAACAGCAACGCCAGCGATACGACGGCAAAGCAGATCAGCTGGGGTACGAACGGTACGCCACACACAGCCAGTATAGCTGTGACAAATGCTCCGCCTGCGAACCATATGCTCGTCAGTCCCAAAGAAAGCATCTCGGCAACCACCATGACAGCGGCAACCACAAGCCACAGGATCATATCCTGCATCTCTTTGCTCATACACATCCCTCCTTATTTTAGAGCCTTTGGTTTTTATAAGATCCTTTGATTTAAGATCCTTCGCTTCGCTCAGGATGACACCGTGTCATTCTGAGGGCGCAGCCCGAAGAATCTTTTATTCTTTATAGTAATTTATCAGGCAGCCTGCCTTGATGATGCTTCTCTCATCATCGGTAAGCTCTCCTAAGGTAAACTCAAGCTCCTTCATGCCTTTGTTTACGACATAAACCTTGATCACCTCAGCCTTGTCCTCTATGGCTTTCTTTATGCCCGGAACGAACACGAAGTCATCCACATCAAATGCATAATCCTCAGCCATGACAAACGGAAGCATGCCCCAGTTGATAAGATTTGAACGATAGCGCTTTGTCGCATATTCCTTCGCGATGTTCGCAAAGCCACCAAGCACCTTCTGGCAGGAAGCAGCCTGCTCCCTTGCGGAACCGTCGCCGGGCTTGACCGCATATATCGTGCTTCCGACGCTCATATTCTCATGAGTAACCTCCGGGAACTTCTCCTTTATGGTATGAACTACCTTGTTCATCTCATCATTTATCTCACACAGGTGCTCATCCGCCTCGCGCTTAAGCTCGACCTCATGTATAGCCTTTGCACGGCCCACATACTGAGGATCCTTTCTTGACAGAGTGAACTCCGCAAGGCCGAGCGGATTGGATCTGAAGGACGAGGTCTCACCCGACGGGATAAGCTCATCCGTTGTGGTAACGGGATCGTTGATCACCGAAGCCACCTTCAGGAGTACATTGTCTGTAAGGGAGATCATCTGCGGCCAGTCCTTGATATTAGGTCCGAACTTGACCTCCACACTCTTGTCAGCCTTTCCGACTCCGTTGTAAACCCTGTTCTCATATATGCTCTTGTCGAAGAAGTAGCTTGCGCCCTTGAAATCATAATCGATCTCATCTGCTGCCGTAAGAACGCCCTTATTGACTGCCGTTGCAGCTATAGACCTTGCATCCATCAGAGCAACCGAAGCGATCTGTCCGTTCTGGATCTTCGAGCCTTCACGGTTCGGGAAGTTCCTGGTCGAGTGTCTTATCGAAAATGCATTATTGGCCGGAGTATCACCCGCACCGAAGCATGGTCCGCAGAATGCGGTCTTAACAACAGCACCTGACTTGATAAGCTCGAGCATAGCGCCGTTCTTCGCCATCTCCGCGTAAATAGGCGTACTTGCGGGATATACCGAGAGAGTGAACTCATCATTTCCTATGAAATGATTCTTGAGTATCTCCGTTGCCTCCATTATGTTCTCGAAACCGCCGCCGGCGCAGCCTGCGATGATTCCCTGCTCTACGGTAAGCTTACCGTTCTTTACCTTATCCTTCAGCGTAAAGTCCACCTTACCGCCAAGGCTTACCTTTGCTCTTTTCTCCACATCCTCGAGAACATCCGAAAGGTTCTCTTTAAGCTCCTCGATGGTATATACATTGCTCGGATGGAACGGCATGGCTATCATAGGCTTGATCTTCGAAAGGTCAACCCTTACAACACCGTCATAGTAAGCGACTGCGCCCGGGTTCATCTCGTGATAGCACTCCGGACGGTAGTGAGTTTCATACCACGTCTTTACCTTATCATCAGTCTTCCATATGGAGGAAAGACAGGTAGTCTCTGTTGTCATTACATCTATTCCGATCCTGAAATCCGCGGAGAGCTTGTCCACGCCCGGTCCGACGAATTCCATAACCTTGTTCTTCACATAGCCCTTCTCAAATGTAGCGCCGATTATCGCAAGAGCCACATCCTGCGGACCTACGCCCTTGTTGACCTCACCCTCAAGGTAGATGGCAACCACACCCGGTCTTGCCACATCATAAGTCCTCTTTAAGAGCTGCTTTGCAAGCTCGCCGCCGCCCTCGCCGATAGCCATGGTACCGAGCGCTCCGTAGCGTGTATGGCTGTCCGAGCCTAAGATCATGGCACCGCACTCAGCAAGCATCTCTCTTGCAAACTGATGGATAACCGCCTGATGAGGAGGTACATACATACCGCCGTAGCGCTTTGCGCATGAGAGACCGAATACATGGTCATCTTCATTTATGGTACCGCCGACAGCACAGAGTGAATTGTGGCAGTTTGTAAGTACATAAGGTATGGGGAACTCATCAAGTCCCGAAGCCCTTGCGGTCTGGATTATACCGACAAAGGTTATATCATGCGAGGTGAGCTTATCGAACTTTATCTTAAGCTCATCCATGTTGTCATTCTGATTGTGCGCCTTAAGGATTCCGTAAGCCAAGGTCTCCTTTGCCGCATCCTCCCTGGTTGTCTGTATCCCCTTGCTTTGAAGCTTAGCTAAAGCTTCAGCATCATCCGCGATAAGCTCCTTACCGTCTAATAGATACGCTCCGGTCTCGTATAACTGAATCATCTTTTGTCCTCCATTCTGTGATTCTGATCTTTATTTTAGATTCTTCGCTTTTACTTAGTTGACACGAATGTGTCATCATTTGGCATACAGAAGAATCCTTTATTCACTATCACCCGTGCCGTAGGCCAGGATATAGCTTACATACTTATCTATCGGCGAAGCATTTTCAAAGCCGCGCCCTGTCTCGCTCGCATGATTGATTATGTCATCCCTCTCTGCAAGGTAGTCCACATCGTTTGCCTCAGCCCCGTTCACAATGTAGGTATCGCCCTCCTTCGAAGCCTGGGATGCGGCGTCTATGCTTGTTCCGTTATAGTCATAGAGAATAGTCTCCTCGTTGTCTCCACCGACCATCGAGTATACGAACTGTGAACCTCCCGTAAAATGCGTTACACTGTACAAGCCCAGATAACCATATCTCTTGTTCCTGAAGTTGAAGAAGAAACACGGCGTGGTGCTGTCCTTCGCCTTCTTGCTGTTGAAGAGTATAAGCTCCGGCACGCCGTCCCCCTGCATATCCATCAGCAGCATTCTGTCGGGTTCAAGCTTCTTCATATCCTCGTCGGAGATTATCTGCTTTCCTTCCGCATCGGTGTTGTTGGAGCGAATGATAACATCCATATGCTCCATCACATCTATATATGTCCTCTGCCAATCCTCGGCTATCTTGACTCTCGCATCCTCAAGGTTTATATCATCTCCGAAATAATCCTCGAGTCTTGCCATCAGCGCCGCTGCATTCACCTTATCGCCGGTAGCTATATAGGAAGCCAGCTCATCCATATAATAATCCTTGCCGGCTATGTCCGCCCTGGTCCAAAGCTGCGAGAACTTCTCTTCATAGAGCTTATCCAAAGGATCTACCTGAACATTCTCACAGATGTTGTACACCTGGAAAAAGTTTTTCGCCTCATAGTACTTCTCCGCATCCTCGTAGAGCTTCCTGTACTCAAGTATCGCCTGCACATTATTTTCTATGTCCGCCGCATATTCCTTCGCATCGTACATAGCATTTCCCTTGACAAAGTCGCACAGTGCCGTAAGTCTTATCTCCGACATCTGACCGTTCAGGAAAAGAGGATAATTGATATTCAGAAGTTCAGTCATTATCCGCTCTCTTGTCTCTAAGTCAAGTCTCGCACTCGCCGAGTCTATACGCTTCTGCGCTTCATTTGCAGCAGAGACATCATAGCTCTTCGCAAGATTCACCATATCCAAAACCGCGCCGACGTACTCGTTTTTCGCTATGTCAGGCATATACTGAGCCTGAAGTCCGGTACTGTCTATAAGCCCGATCGCGTCAAATGCAGCAGCGGTGTAGATAAATGTTCTCTCGCCCTCCACATATTCCTTCGCGATAAATGCGCTGTAGGCCGGAAGATTCCTGTCGACCATCTCCTTCTCGGACTCACTCAAGTTCCCATACTCGCCGGTTATCTTGTCCCATCCGCCCTTATCAATGGTCCTGAACACCTGCCATGTCTTGAAATACGGCATCAGGAAGAAGAATCCCGCAGCCGCCACAAGAGCGATAAGGAACCAGGTTATGATTATTACTCTGTTCCATGTTTTTCTCATTTTGTTTTCCTTCTGTCTATTAAGATCCTTCGCTTTTAAGATCCTTCGCTTCGCTCAGGATGACACAGTCTTTTGTCATTCCGAACTCTCGCACCGTGTCATTCTGAGGGCGCAGCCCGAAGAATCTTTTCTTTCTTTTATTTATTATACTACCCTACTCAGCATACTCCGAAGAATCCTCATCATACTCCTCGTACTCGCTGTCATCATA
>ONVB01000323.1 GCA_900321145.1 uncultured Eubacteriales bacterium
CTCCGAGTGCTGCTCAAACGGAAGCACCGGATATCCCTCCTCATCAAACACAAGCTCTCTCACGGTATATCCTACCTTGAATACAAGTTCTCGCCTGCACATCTCCCTCACCCGTTCAACATAAGCAAGCAGATCCTCATCTACCGACTCACCGCCGGCTATGGCTATCGCCTTATCCGCAGGCATCCCGGAGTACCTTAGCATCTCAGCCATCTGAAACCCCGGCTCATCATACTCTATATACTGCGGAACCGTCTCTCGTCCCTTTATATCTTCTGTAATCTTATCTATATACACTTTAGTTTCTCCAAGTATAATAATCAGCAGGCGAGGCATATATATTAAGTTAAGCAGGCTATAGAGCGACGTCCCTTCTTAGCGAGGTTTCTCACGAGCTTAGAAGGGCTACGTCGTGAAATAGAGCGCGAGCGTCCTGCGTACTTAATATGTATGTCCTGCCTGCGTCACTTTAGCCAGATACTTATAACAAACCGCGAACGTCCTGCGTACTTAAGCACGATCAGAAATCCTTCCACAGTATATCCGACAGATTCCCCATTATCTTCTCCGCTACGTCCGGCTTGTTCATGGAATACACATGAACATTCGTGACTCCGTTTGCGTAAAGATCTATGATCTGGTCTGTCGCATATGCTATACCCGCCTGCTTCATGGCATCGGGATCTGCCCCGAAGTAGTCCACGATAGCCTTAAAGCGCTGAGGCATGAACGACCCTGACAGCTTTATGGCACGTTCTACCTGATTGGCGTTGGTGATCGGCATGATGCCCGGGATCACCGGTACATTTATCCCTGCTTCGCGGATCTTGTATAAGAAATTAAAGAAAAGATTGTTGTCGAAAACCATCTGGGTAACCAGAAACTCCGCTCCGGCATCCACTTTCTCTTTCAGGTGCTTTATATCCTCGCGCTGATTTGCGCTCTCCGGGTGAACCTCCGGGTAGCAGGCCGCCCCTATGCAGAAGTCGTAGCCGCTCTCCTTTATGTCGCGGATAAGCTCCACTGCATAGCGGTAGTCCCATGTATTCCTGTCCGTCTTCTCAAGCTCCGGGGTGAGGTCACCTCGAAGAGCCATTATATTCTCTATCCCGAGCGAGTGAATCTCCTCTATCTTCTCCCTGACCGTATCCCTGCTCGAGGACACACAGGTAAGGTGCGCCAATGTCGGCACACCATAGCTTTCCTCTATATTTTTTGCTATATCGAGAGTAAACCTGCTTGTTCCGCCGCCGGCACCATAGGTCACACTCATATAAGCCGGCTTGCTTGCGGCTATCTTCTCCGTAGTCTCCTTTACTGTCTCGAACCCCGACTCCTTCTTCGGCGGAAAAACCTCGAAGGAAAGTGACATATTTTTCCTGTTAAGTATGTCGATTATCTTCATGTTCATTTCACCTTTCTTTTTTAAAACAATAATCACTTATTATAATCAATCCGGCAAAAAAAGTCTATTCAAACCTTTATTTTATAAAGCCTGCACGCATTCTCCCAGGTCGCCTCGCAGACCTCATCGGGCGTGATCCCCTTTATCCTCGCTATCTCCTCTGCTATATATGTAAGCAGGAGCGATGAGTTCCTTCTTCCCCGATACGGCTCGGGCGCAAGGTAAGGCGCATCGGTCTCCAAAACTATATGAGAAAGCGGTATATACTCCACCGCTTCCTTCAGCTTCTTTGCATTCTTGAATGTAACGACTCCCCCTATGCCGAAGAAAAAATCCATATCAAGGAAATCCCTTGCCATCTCCTTCGAGTAGCCGTAACAGTGCATTACACCGCCTATCTCACCGGCCCTGCAGGCACGCATAATGTCCACGGTATCCTTGGCTGCATCCCTGCTGTGAACCGCTATCGGCACACCGCACCGTCTTGCTATATCCATCTGGCCCTCGAACCATTTTTTCTGAAGAGGTTTGTCAATCTCGTCATAATGATAATCAAGCCCTATCTCACCCACAGCCACGAGCCTGTCGTTATTCTCAAGAAGCTGTTCAAGCTCCACGACTGCTCCCGTTCTTTCAAGCTCATCGGTGTCCGTCGGAAATACTCCGACCGTTCCGTACATAAAATCATATTTCTTTGTATATCCATCATTTATATGTGAGGTCGCTATATCCGTTGCTATATTGGTCACGGCTCTCACGCCGTTTTGCGAAAAATCCTTAAAAAGCTGCTCTCTGTCCTCATCATAACGCGCATCATTATAGTGTGCGTGTGTGTCAAAGTATCTCATAATACATTACCCAATGCCTTTTCTATATTTGCGATAAGCTTATCCGCTACGGCGGGCTTAAGCAGATACCCGGCAGGCTTCAACTTGATCACAGCCTCTATATGCTCCCTGCTGTTCACTCCCGTCAGGAAGATGACCGGAATGTCGCTTATCTCCTCATCCGCCCTTATCATCTCGAGGGTCTGTCTGCCGTCGCATATAGGCATCTCATAGTCGAGCAGTATAACGTCCGGGTGCTTTTTGCCTATGGACTTTAAGGCCTGCATTCCCGAATTGGCAAGCATCACCGTATATCTGTCCTCAAGCATGGCCTTTATGCCCCTTAAGACAGCGGCGTTGTCATCTACAACCAGCACCGTTTTTCTGTCATCATGCGCAAATGAAGGCTGGGCCTGAAGACGTTTTTTCTCAATCGAAAGCCTTCTGCAGACCTCATCAAGCACATCGGCGTTGTCTATCGGCCTGATCAGATGCGAGAACTGACCTTCGTCATAATAAGAAAGAATATCCTTTCTCTCCGACTCCGTGCCTATGGTGATCACCGGGATCTGCTTAAAATCATGCCTCAGAGTCAAGAAAAGCTCCTTGTCTATGTCGTATATGCCAACAAGACTGATTATCACAATTGAAGGCTCGAATACCTTTATCATGCCTAAAGCCTGATTCGTATTCTCTACACTGTACTGTACCCTGAAATAATGTTGCAGATATTCTCCCAAATCTTTCAGCAAACTGTTGAGTTTTCCTATGATCAGTATCTTGTTCATCTCTCTCTCCTCTTTTACACTACCCTATCACAAATCTTATCTGGTTCGCCAGCTTTATAACCTCATCCTGATCGAGATCCTTTACCGCACCTATAAGCTCCTCCACAAGCTCTTCGATCTCCGGCTCGTAGCTGTAGCTTATCAGCTTGTCCGACATCTCGTCCATGGCGTCCACATCAAAGTCTTCCATCGCCTGCTCTGTCAGATCAAGCATAGCTTTGATCATATCACTGTCGGCTCTGCCCTTTGAACCGTGCTCCTCCGTATGATGCTTATCTTCATATACACCCTTAAGCTTATCCTTATAGGATCGCCACTCGACAAGAAATGTACCGTGCAGCTTCTCCATGCGTTCGACATCGCCATTCTTTGCCGCATATTCAAGCACCTTGGCCATACCGGCAAGAGGCACTATACCGAGCATCGCGGAAGAACCCTTCATACTGTGAACCAGTATCCTGTAATCCTTTAAGGCCTCCTGCCTGCTATCCTCATCAATCGCCGATTTGACAGCCTTGTACATCTCATCAAGCTTGTCTGCCTGAGAGTCCACTGTATCCCTGAAGGTGCGCACAGTCAGCTCAAGTACATCTTCATAGGGAAGATGAAGCCATGCATACTCCCAGTCAAGTCCGTCCACATCGGGAAGGCTTTCCAAAACCCTGCTTTTTTCCTCATCCTGTTTACTTTGATCTAACGGACTTGAATCCCCTGTCGCCTCCTCTTCGTAAGGGAGAAGCTTCTCCTGAGGAAGTGCCTCTCTTATGGCCTGCTCAAGCTTCGCTGACACTACAGGCTTTGAGATAAACCCGCTAAAGCCCTCCTGAAGATAGTATTCCCTTGCGCCGGATATGGCGTTTGCCGTAAGAGCATATATCGGTATGCTGTCATACCGATTCAGCTTTCTCATCTCGTGAAGTGTCTCCACGCCGTCCATACCGGGCATCATATGGTCAAGAAAGACTATATCAAATGTATTCTCACCGGCTTTTTTAAGCGCCTCCATACCTCCCGATGCCTCGCATATATTCATCCTGAGTGGTTTTAAAAGACTTCTGAACACCTTAAGGTTCATCTCATTGTCATCGACCACGAGAACGCTCGCATCAGGCGCGATAAAGCTTCCATTGTAGCTGTAACCCTCTCCCTCCGTGAATTCCTTTGTGAAAGGATCACCGATCGGTGTATCACGGACTATCCGCTGTCTTATATCAAACCAGAACCTTGAGCCCTCGCCGTACTCGCTCTCCACCTCAAGCCTGCTGCCCATCATTTCAAGCAGCTGCAGGGTTATATTCATGCCGAGCCCGGTTCCCTCTATATTCCTGTTTCTTCCCTCTTCTATCCTTTGAAATGCTTCAAAGAGCTTCGGCAGATCCTCCTTCTTTATACCCATTCCCGTATCCTCCACTTCACAGTGAAGGACAAGCTCGTCACCCTCACGGCTTCCGCTCATCTTAAGCCATACGGTTCCCTCATGCGTATACTTGACCGCATTTGTAAGCATATTTGTCAAAACCTGCTTTATCCTCACATCATCTCCGTAGAGAACAGACGGAAGGGACTCATCGATCATCGGCTCAAGTATAAGGTCCTTATCCAGGGCACGTTTTTTTATCATGTTCACAAGGTCCCTGATCAGAGTTTTCAGCTCATACTCTACGGGGACTATCTCCATCCTGCCCGATTCTATCTTGGAGGAATCAAGTATATCGTTGATGAGCGACAGCAGCGTATTACCCGCGGTATATATGTCCTCCGCATAGCCCCTTATCCCCGGCTCGCTGCTCTCCCTTAAGATCATCTCATCCATGCCGAGGACGGTGTTGATAGGCGTTCTTATCTCGTGTGACATATTTGCCAGAAAGCGCGACTTTGCCTGATTGGCAAGCTCCGCCTCCTCCTTGGCCTCGCGGATCTGATCATACTGCCTGTTGATGACTGCCATATTGCTCATCTTCGCCACCATCCAGGCAAGGAAGGCGACAAGCATACCGCCTACAAAAAGCAGGTACAGCTTATAGTATAAATACTCATAAAGCTCGGCATCCTTATGCAGCTTAAATGAAGCCGTCTTCTTTATCTCACCGCTCAACTCATCGATCACGCTTATCTTTAACTCGTAGTCACCGTACGAGAGATTCGGGAACTGCAGACTTGAAAGCTCGGTCTGGTGAGTTCTTATCTCAGAGTCCTTGAGTCCTTCAAGCTCAAGCTTAAGCATAAGATCAGAGGTTGAATAGTTAAGCACTGCCGGCCTGATCACTGTCCTGCCCTTTCCCGAAGGGAGATTGTACACTCCGTTTTCGGGCAATATATCCTCATCATCGGTTATAACATTTGCAAGGACTATGTTAAAGTCATCCTTCATGTCGTCATAGGTTTTGGTATTGATGAGCCTTACCCCGTCGGTGCAGCAAAGATAATAATCATCACCGTTTTTTAGATTCCATGCATTTGCGGTAAGTGTCGTGTCAAATCCGCGATGCCTGTTCAAAAGCTCATAACTGAGTTCTTCATCCGCTATAAGCTTTGCGGTCTCGACGACATATATGCCTGCGCTCGAAGTCACCCAGGCTTTACCGTCATCCATGATCTCCACATCATAATTGTTGTTATACGGAAATTCCGTAAGCCTTCTCACCTGCCCGTTACTTTCCCTAAAGAAAAGTCCGTTGCTGGTGACAAATATATAGCCACCGCCCGCAGGAACTATCTTCAAGACCACCAGAGAAGCAAGTCCCTGCTCCTTGCCTATGTGTCCGGTAACCTCTCCGTTCTTTATGAAATATACACCCTCGCCATCCGAACCGCACATGATACTCCCGTCCTCTGTCTCAACCGCGGTGAGTATTTGAGGTACCGAAAAGCCGCTTTCCGCTGACATGCTTTGCGAAACCTTTCCGTCTTTCACAAAATACAGGCCGTCGGTAGTCACGACCATTACGGTACTGTCGGAAAGCTCCATACAAAACCTGATCCAGTTTCCATTTAAGTCCTCCGAGAAAGCCGAAAGCTCTATGTCCTTTTCTCCGGGCATCACACGCACAAGTCCCGCGGAACTGTACGTACTTATCCATATGCATCCCGTACTGTCTTTTAAGAAGGCACGTACCCTGCATCCGTCTAACGCATTAGTCAGCTCATTATTTACCGGACTGTCCGTAACCGTATCTATCAGCTTCAGACCGGTATCCATACCGATATACATCAAGCTGCCGTCAAGCAATATCGCATTTACAACTCCCGACTCAATACCCGCCTTTTTGGAAATGCTGAGGAAAGGATTGTCCGAAAGCTTCATTACACCCTGCTTGGAGGAAGCAAACCACACATTTCCCTGATAATCGACCGTAACATCCTCCACCGCCGTATCAAAGCCCTCCCTGCTAAGCTCTGTCACTATACCCTTGTCATCTATATAAGCCACGCCTTTCGAACCCGTGGCAAAGAAGCCCTTTTTATCCGGAGACGGTGTTATGCAGTTTGCGGAGCTGAAAAAGTCTGCATTTATCTGTCTGTCCTGCTTCAGACTTCCGTCATCATATACATAATAGAAAAAAATGCCTGCGGTGGTTCCTATGAGCAGCCTTCCGTCATCGCGCACTGCGGCGACGGTAAATGAAACTCCCTGCTGCCCGCTCCTCTCCTTAAATCTTATCTCATCTCCATCGGCCACAAAGAGTACTCCGTCATGAGTTACTCCGAGCATATGCTTGTCCGGAGTAGACTTAAGCGAATATACACAGTTGATATCGCTGTCCCTGATAATGCTTATCCTTCCGTCCCTGCCCAGCCTGCAAAGCTCCGCAGCGGTGCCTATATATATCGAGCCCTCTCCGTCCTCACATATGGAGCGTATCGAATCCGATGCAAGTCCCTCAGCCGTAGTGTACGCATTTATCACCCTGCTTGCGGGGTCGTAGCGGAAAGCACCGCTGTCGTTTGTCCCTATCCAGAGCATGCCCTCGCTGTCCACAAAAAGGTCCATCACATTATTTATCCTGTCATCAAGCTCCATCATCTCAAAGAAGGAGCCGTTATAGCGGAAGAGTCCCGAGTAGCCGCCTGCCCACAGGTATCCCTCTCTTGTCTGTGCCACGGCATTTATCTCCGCCGAAGGAAGTCCGTTATCCACTCCGTATACCGTATATGAAGTGCCGGACTCAAAATCCTTTTTATCATCGTCGGTTGCGGCCTTCACAGTTCCGACTCCCGGAATGATAAAAGAAAGCATTATCGCTATACCGATCCACGCCTTCATCCCGTCTGCCGGGGTCCTTTTGCCGTTACTTGCCCTATTGTCCGCGGCAGGGTTCATCTTGCCGTCCGTGACCGTTTCGTCTGAGTCCGCTGCTTTATCCCTTCGCAGCTTTCTTCCCATATAGATTATGAGCATGGTAATACCTATGCTCAAAGCCTTGTCGGGCATCTCGACAAGAAGCTCACCCGCCAGGCAGCATACGGTCTTAAAGCTTATATACTCCGACATCATGGTGACTAAAGCATCACCCCATGCATTGCCCGTATATCCCGAGTTAAAATACATATTAAGAGGCGTGGCAACAATGGTCATGACAAAGCCTGCAAAAAGGGCTGTGGCTATGACCGAAAAGGACTCTATCTTCCTCTCTCTCGGAAAGAAACGCCCGACTGCCAATCCTCCCGCTATACTTACCAAAGCAAACCATATATGCCCCGGAGAGTAGATTTCAACAAGAAGGTTCATCCCGAGGCCCGTAAGCGCTCCGGCTATGGGTCCGAGGACGATGGCATTCAAAAAAGTGCCTATCGAATCAAGCCACACGGGGAGCTTTAGTTCCGAGGCTACATAGAAACCGCCGATATTGATAAGAGCACCGATCACGATCATCGCTATGTTCTTAAGACTTATTTCAAATGTCCATCTGTTTTTTTCAAGCTTGTCCACTTAAGCTTAAACCACCTTTTACATATCTTTGCGCCGCAAAGCGACACCTACAGCTACGGCGCTATACACCCTGTCATATAGAAATGCATAGCGCCGCATATTTCACAACCTCTTATACAAGATTTTCAGAGAGCTTATACTTCCCTTCCTCAAGTCCTGCAAGAACTTCATCATAGGTCATGGGCTTTCCGTAGAAATATCCCTGAAGTCTGCCGCATCCGGCATCATGCAGGAAGTCGACCGCTTCCTTTGTCTCCACACCCTCGGTAAGCGTCTTCATATTCAGCGCCTTTGCCATATCAAGTATGCTCTTTATTATCTTTCGTGAATTCTGGTTTCCTTCAAAATTTTTAAGAAATACCATATCTATCTTCAGAAGATCAAAATCATAATCCTTAAGCACGTTCATGGACGAGTATCCCGAACCGAAGTCGTCGAGCCATATCGTATATCCCTTCTTGTGAAGAGTATCCATAGCCTTCTTCAGAAGATCTGTATCATCCGAGATGGCACTCTCCGTGATCTCAACATGGAGATAATCACGGGGAATCTTATACTTTTCGACAAGTCCCTCAAGCTCACCGACCACATCCATCAGTTCAAAATCAAGTCTCGAGAAGTTGAGTGACACGGGAAATGCAGGCTTTCCGGCATCCATCGCCTCTCTTAAGGTCCTGCATACAGTCTCGTATATGCACCTGTCAAGCTTATGTATCTGACGGCACTCCTCAAGTACAGGCACAAATACTCCGGGCGAGAGGAAGCCGACCTCAGGATCTATCCATCTTGCAAGAGCCTCACAGCCGCACAGTTCACCGTCCTCTGCCCATACGACCGGCTGGAAAAGCACTTTGATATACCCTTCCTTCACCGCACGGTCTATATTATTTAAGACATACTGCCTTAATTCATAGCCCTTTGCTTTCTCGTCATCATATTCGATGAACAGCTTATCTCCCTGATTCTTAAGGAGGCCGCATGCAAATCTTGCATGGTTTATCTCAAGCTTCGGATCCGCTGTCTTATCCTTTGGTCTGTAAATACCGGCCTTTATTGCAAGATAGCTCTCATTTGCGTACTTCTCCTTAAGCTTTTCGTTCATCGCGATAAGCTTGTTTTCAAAGCCCGAAGCCTGCGTCAATACCGAGAAATGATCATCGGAGGTCCTGCAGAAGGGTTCTCCGTTAAAATTCTCTTTGATCAGACCGGCCACAAACTTTAAGAGCTGATTTCCTCCCTCATATCCGTAGCGGTCATTGTAGGTCCTGAAGCTGTCGATATTGAAGAATGCATATACCGGGTCATGCTTCTCGGGATCATACCTGTCCATATACTCCTTGGCAAGCTCATCAAATCTGTGAGTGTTCGGAAGACCGGTAAGCTCATCCGTTATGGTCATCAGCTTCAGACTCTCTGACTTTATGGCTTCTCTGTGTCTCTGATGATATATGGATATCGCAACCATGGACACGCTTATGAAAAATGTAATGTAATTCGTCATATCGCCCTCGGTCATGGACAGGTGGTTTCCTTCCTTGTCCACAGCCTGAGTATTGATAAGATAATTAAACAGGATGGCAATGCCGGTAAGTAAGACAACCGATAAATAAGGTCGCCATATCAGAAGGCAGGCCACATATATGGTCATCATAAGGAAGCATATTATCATCCTTCCCCTCGAAAAGTCGCTTATCGAAGTGATGATACCGAAGTAGAGACAAAAACCCGCAAAAGCCAAAACACATACATCACTCAAAAACCTGAGTTTCTTTACCCTGCCATTCAGGAGAAGCCTTGCATATACGATCATCGAAACAGCCACGGCCAGCAGGATCCAGTAACGATAGGTATACTCGAAGAACTCCCCTATACTGTCGCACTTAGGATCTTCGATAACATATTTTTTTATATAACGGATGATCATGTAAAGCTCGACGAGAACTATGACAAGTGCCATATATATCGCACTTCTCGCATTCGCATCCCTCATATGCTCTCTCACGTAGGGAGAATTCTTATAAAAGCCGAGTCCGTCCCTTATCGCGGATATAAAACCTCTCTTTGAGCCTTGCTCTGTTACTTGTTTTTTGTTTTCCATATCAGCTGCCATAACGCACCTCTCATAAATGAAAAATCCAAAATAACTGCCACCAAAATAACTCATATATCATACCACAGAATGCTCATTTGTTCAAACAATATATAGTTTTCATACCTGCTTTAAAGCAGGTTGCCGATCAGC
>ONVB01000067.1 GCA_900321145.1 uncultured Eubacteriales bacterium
GATTGCCATACTTTCGTATTATTTCATCCAGTTTCTTCTTCTTTTCCTCAGGAAGGTAGCTACGGATAAGCAAAAGAAATCTCTCATGCTCTATTTGCAGCATTTCAATCCTACCGTTATCTTTATCCAGCAAGTCCTTGAAATGCACCTCCCCTTCTTTCAGCTCTTCCTCCCAGCTCCGTATGTTCCTCGCCAGCAGTTTCGCCAGCATCACCATCTTATCCAGTGTCCAGTTCAGCACATCCCCGCCCAACCGCAGGAACACCTCCGTCCCTTCCACAACAACCTTCACCGCTTCTACACCCTCATACAATCCCGGTATCTCACTCATATCGCACCGACCTCCTTTTCCATCCGTCACTCCGGCACCCCGCCGTCGCATAACAAAAGAGCCGAAGCTCACGATCTCTCGCAAGCTCCGACTCTGCTTCGCTAATTATAATATACACCACCCGAAAATGGCTTTCAAGTTCCAAATGGTACCGTTTCATTAAGCTCCACTACTATCTCCGTGTCCTCATCCTCTCCAACGCAAAAGGGAACGCTTCCGCATTCCCTTTCCAATCTTTAGTGCGTATAACATATCTAACTTCAAGTTATATGTTGTTATATTATATATATAACTTCTCTTTTATACGACGGGGTATATTCCTCATCCCATTCTTTCAAAAAATCGTCATTATCAGAGATTTTATCTATCAAATCGTATCCTCTCTGAATAGTAATTTCCTCGGAAAACGGAACCGTATCCTTTTCAAAAGATATCTCACGCCCACCCACCTCAAAGATGATTGCTCTCGTAAGCCAAACCTCATATGCCGGTTCACCGTTAATCGCCATAGTCTGTTGTTCATTAACAATCTTTACAGATGTGATTTTTTCACCTACAGGCGTAGATATCATCTCAACGTTTTTAAATGCTGACTTAATCGCCGAGTCTTCGACTCTCGTTATTTTGGATACACTCATATCCTCAATAAAACCATAATAATCTATCGCTTCTTGTATATTTGTCAACGAATACACTTCATCGTCAATATACAATCCAACTATCTGCGTTACACTATTTGTAAAATTAAATGCATCGCATTTATACTTGACAAATATCTTCCCAACCCAGCTTTGTATTATGCCGGTATTGAATCTCATATCAATCACTTTCATATATTACCGTCCTTTCACAAAGTGTATTTTTTGCTGTTTAATGCTCCCATGATCTCTACTTTTCTTTATGTTGATATCAACCGCTGGTGAACCGTCACTTGAAGACACCTCTCGATATGAGATAATTGTACCGTCTTGCATCTTTCCTACATTATGCGAAGCTTCGCATAAAGTCGCTTATGGAAAGTAAGTAATTATGGAAAGTAAAGTCCCAAACCATAGAGATTTGTTGACTTGGGACTTATATTTCTTTCCATAATCTCAGGAACCTTTATAAGGATTTCAGCCAGTCGAGAAGGTTCTTATCCGTTTTCCATTCGGGCAGTTTAGCTTCCGCCGGACTTTTGTAAGCTTCAAGTAATGCCTTGCGCTTCATGGTTTCGTCAGCTCTGGCATAAATCTCAGTCGTAGAAACATCGGAATGACCGAGCAGATCACGTATATAGATCAGGTTCACTCCTGATTGAAGTAGATGCATCGCTTTACTGTGCCTTAACCAGTGTGGCGTTATTTCACCTGAAATATCTTTGACTCCCGAAGCCTGTGCCTGAGAAGCATATTTTTTCAGGATATAGGTAACCCCTGCTCTGGTGAGCGGTTGCTTGCCTCTGTTTGTAAACAACGGACTCCTGCTTTTCGATGGGTGTGATAACCCAGCTCCTTCGATATACTGTCGCAATAGTTCACCGGTAGGAGCCATGACAGGTACGATACGGCTTTTGCCGCCTTTCCCTGTAAGTATAACAGTCACTGTGTCATTAAGATTTATATCACAGACCTTAAGATCGACCAGTTCCTGTACGCGCGCACCGGTATCATATAAAAGAGAAAGTAACACTGCATCGCGCCGCCCGTGTGTTGTTGTTCTGTCAGGTTGATCCAACAATCCTTTTACACTGTCGAGTGGAAGATACATAAGCGGTGGCTTGTCAGTCTTCTTCATAGGAATGTTCAGCACCTTTTGACTCTGCTCGATGTATTGAGGGGCTTCCACCATCAAAAAGCTGAAGAAGGAGTGTATTGCAGCAAGCCTCTGATTACGGGTAGTAGTTTTGCAACTCCGGACTTCTTCGAGCCATTTAAGGAAGCGCAGGATAAGATCC
>ONVB01000066.1 GCA_900321145.1 uncultured Eubacteriales bacterium
GCCGTCCTTTTCCAAAAGGCATACATCGGTCATCTCCATTGTTTTATCCGCCGCCTTACACATATCATATACCGTAAGAAGAGCGACGGATACTCCGGTCATAGCTTCCATCTCGGCACCTGTCTTTCCGCTTAAACGAACCTCACAGGTACAGATTACAGCCCTTTCCTCAGGCTTTATCTCAAAGTCCACCTTTACCTTCGTCAGCAAAAGCGGATGACATAAGGGAATAAGCTCCGAGGTTTTCTTCGCCGCCATGATCCCCGCTATCCTTGCGGTTCCTATGACATCTCCCTTCTTAGCCGTTCCTTCGGTGACAAGTCTTATCACCTCATCACTCACCAATAGTTTTCCCGATGCAACGGCAAAGCGCTCTGTCACGCTCTTTTCAGTGACATCCACCATGTTTGCTTCGCCCTTTTCGTTTATATGTGTAAGTTCAGACATGTTTTCTTTCCCTCTTTCCAAGTAATAAAGATCCTTCCTGTTGCTTCGCAACTATCATTTTCCGAAGCCGCAGTTCGGGAAGTGGCAGGTCTCGCAGTTAAGGCACAATCCTCCCTCTCCGTATGCGGCCAGGTCTTCTCTCGTAAGCCGTTCTCCGCTCAAAACCCTCGGCAGGACTAAGTCGAATACCGTCCTCTTTGCATACATGATGCAGCCCGGAAGTCCGAGCACCGGAACCTCGCCCTCTCCTCTTTTAAGATATGACAGCAGAAACATGGCCCCCGGA
Source organism: uncultured Eubacteriales bacterium (assembly GCA_900321145.1). GTDB lineage: Bacteria > Bacillota > Clostridia > Lachnospirales > Lachnospiraceae > Coprococcus_C. The sequence goes on from ONVB01000066.1 coordinate 734, forward strand.
AGTACAGGAGCTCCGTAGCTTATGATATCCGCGCCTGTATCCTTTATGGCCCCCGGAGTCTTGTCATCGGGATCGACGCTCATACCTCCGCTTACAAGCACCATATCCGCGCCCTCTGCCACAAAGCTTTCTATCGCCTTGGTAATTCCCTCTCTGTCGTCGGGAAGTATCACCTGTCCCATAAACTCTGTGTCATATGCGCCAAGCTTTGCCTTTATCGAAGGTCCGAACGCATCCTGTATCCGACCGGAGAAGACTTCATTTCCGGTTGTTACAAGCCCGTAGCGTACATGCTTAAAGGGCAGTATCTTAAGTATGGGTTCTTCTCCGCATAACTTCTTCGCCCTCATCATCTTCTCCTCCTCTATGACAAGAGGTATGATCCTTGTACCCGCAAGCTTGTCTCCCGCCTTCACAGGATAATCTCCGTGCACTGTCGCTATCATCATCTCTCCTAAGGAGTTGACCTTTACAAGCTTATCCCTGTCTATCTTGAGCAGACCGTCAACCGCCGCCCTTATCTCTATCTTTCCCTCCGAGGGTTCACCTGCCGACATGGTTTCGCTTTCTCCCATGCACATCTCCTTAAGCATATATGCCGCCTCGTCCTCATGCAGCATCCCCTCGGTCTTCTCCCATACATACAGGTGCTCCTTGCCTACGGAAAGAAGCACAGGGATGTCCTCCTTTGTTACTATATGTCCTTTCTTAAATACCGGTCCCTTGCTCCTGCCCGGGATTATCTGTGTTATATCGTGGCAGAGCACATGCCCCACCGCGTCCTTTGTATCTATAAGTTTCATATACAATCCTCTGTTTAAAATCCTTCGTCTCACTTCGTTCGCTCAGGATGACACCGTGTCATTCCGGGGGTATACGCCCGAAGAATCATTTTCTTCAATGACACTATTGCACTAACCCAAAATGTTTTTTCAGGCACGAAAAAATCCCCTTCACATCGTCAAGTCGGTACACAGGACAGTGAACCTCTTCAGGGGATATCGTATCGGTTGCTATGCATATAAGTGTATCGGGATCGGCCACACTCTTTTGATAAGCCTCTTTTCTTACCACCTCTACCTTAGGGTAAGCCGATTTCTTGAAGCCCTCGAGTATGACTATATCCGGCGGATTCTTCCCCGAACTGATCAGACGAAGCATCCGCTCGGCCGAAGCCTCGCCCTCCGCAGCATCCGCGGACAGTACATACCTCGTGTCAGAGTATACGCAGGTGCAGCCTGCACCGGCCTTCCTGTACCTGTCCGTATCGGTTCCTTCGATCTCACTTATGTGATCCGTCCCGTCATGCTTTAGCACACCGACCGAATATCCGTCTCCGATAAACTCATTTATCAGCTTCTCTATAAGCCATGTCTTCCCGCTGTTTTTAAAGCCGCTCACGGCAAACACAACCGGAAGAAGTATCTTCAGGAACTCATCCTTTGTATTTATATTCCTAAGTATCTTTGTGTCAAAGCTTGTATACTTTAAGCTTATCTGCCTGGTACGGACAGCATTCAGTATGTCCGTCAGTCTGTACCTTCCGCGGCTGATAAGCTCCTCTATCACAGGCAGTACCTTCTTAGAGTATATGGCGCACAGAGGGTGTATCCTCTCTCCGTCCGTCACCACATAACAGTCATAGTCAGAAGATATAAACTCGGCTATATAATCAGCTATATCACGATTTATAAAAGGCATATCTGCGGCGCACACAAAGACATACTCCTCATTTGAAGCAAGGAGCATCTTCCTTATACCCTCTATGGGGCCAATATCCCTGTGATCGTCATAGACCACCGTCAGTCCGTCCTCTTCGTACAGTCCCTTTTGGGCCGCGGAAACAAAGACCTCGCATGAGCCCTTGAACTGCTTTAAGATCCTTCCGATCATGGTATCGTTATTGAATTCCATCAGGGCCTTGTTCTGCCCCATACGGCTGCTCCTGCCTCCTGCAAGAACACCCACCGAATATTTTGCCATATACTTTTCCCCTAAGGCATAAGCCTGATAATCACCTCATCGCCCGCACTTAGTGTTACTCCCGCAGGCACATCTATGTACGCGTTACAATCCATAAGATTACTCAGTACAGACGAAGCGTGCCCCCCGCCCGGAAGGCTGACTCGTCCGTCCTTCACACCGGCGCGAAGCAGTCTCCTGACCGGTGAAACCTTATCATAGTTTCCATTGAAAACAGCCTTTTCAACTCCGGTAAGAAATGTATCGCTTCCGGTAAGCTTCGCCGCTATCGAAGGAAAATAAAAATCAAAATTCGCAAGTGCCGCATATGGATTTCCCGATAAGCTTAATATAGGCACTCCGTCTATTACACTGCCTATGGTCGGAGTACCGGGCTTTACATTTACATGATCGAATATGTGCTTTGCACCGATCTTCTCCAAAACCTCCGGAAGCAGATCCTTCTTTCCGACAGACACTCCTCCCGTAGTGATGATGATATCCGCCTTTCTCTCCCGCAGTGAGGTTAAAAGAGTTTTTTCTATATCCTCACCCTCATCTCCGCATATAAAAGACTCTGCCTCAAAGCATGTGCTGCTAAGAGATGCGGAAAGCGTATATGCTATACTGTTATATATATCGTACTCTCCCAAAGGCTCTCCCGGCCTTTTAAGCTCCGTCCCCGTTGATATGATATCAACCTTAAGCTTCCTTACCACATCAAGCGAGGCTATCCCGAGACTTGCCAAAACCCCGGCTTCTATCCTGCCGATCCGGGCACCGGCTTTAAGCACCGTCTCTCCCTCACGTATATCCTCACCGACCTTACAGTAATTGGTAAAGGGCTTTACACCCTTGTATATCTTCACTGCCGTCTCGCCGTAGTCGGTATCCTCCTGCCGTACCACCGCATCATACCCCTCAGGCACTCTCGCACCGGTCATGATTCTGACTGCAGTGTTAGACATTCCGACTACTACATTAGAATTCTCACTTTTCTTCAGCATCTCTCCCGCAAGCTGTTCTCCCACGACGACAAGCTCTACCGGAGCATCCCCTACTGCGCTTTCAACCTCCGCCGCCCTTACGGCATATCCGTCCATTGCTGCTTTGGGGAATGATGGAACTGAAAAAGGGGCTCTGATATCATCCGCAAGTATCCTTCCGTACGCACCGGACAGAAACACCTTCTCCGTATCCTCTGTTTTATTTAATTCACCGAGCAGGAGGGCAAGTGCCTCCTCAAGCTCTAATCTTTTACTCATTTACACCCATCTCCGTATGTAGGATTCAATATGCGGCTTCAAAAGCTTCGCTCATCGCACACATATCGACAATATAGCATAAATATGCTTTTTTTACCACAATAAATTGCTTATCTCCCGTCAGTTTAAACGCAGTAAAAAATCAGCATTTCTATGCTGTTTCGTGTATTTTTCGCCCTTGTTCGGACAAGTATAAAATGATATAATTTTCGTATGTCATTTATTTCGAAAGGAAGGGTTCACTTTATGAAAAATGCAAAGCTGAGTGTCAAGATCGTCATCATCATCTCTGTCGTGATGGCGGTATCCCTTACCGGCATGTTCTTTGTCTCAAATTCGAATATGTCAAAGACCATGACCAAGATGGCGGAGAATACCCTTGCGACATCGCTCGATGTCAAAACCCAGATCATCGAAGAGTACATCTCAAGTGCAGAAGAGATACTCTCCGTATTCAGCAAAAGCGGTGAGCTTAGGGCCTTCGTCAAAGATCCGGGCAATGCAGAGCTTGGTGCAGCAGCACAGCGCTACAACGAAGAGTTCTACTCCGCCATTCCCGACTGGGAGGGTATATATCTTGATACCTGGGACTCCACGGTCATCACGCATTCCAATCCGAATGTACCTGGTATGGTCATGAGAACCGACGATGCCTTAAAGTCACTTCAGGACGGAATACTTGCGGCAAAGGATGGTGTATGTAACTTCGGTATCGTACAGTCACCCGCCTCAGGACAGCTTGTTATATCCATGTACAAAGCTATCTACGAGGGTGATGAGCCCATAGGCTTTGTAGGCGGCGCCACACTTGCCGGCGGCCTTAAGGATCTCCTCGGTGCCAATATGGCCGAGGGTTACGAAAACTGTACATACTCTCTCGTCAACCTCAACACGGATACCTATATATTTGACAGTGATGAGTCTTTAATATTTACCCCTATTGACAGCTCTACCAACCCGGAATTTGCAGAGGTCATAGGAAAGATCAAAAACTCATCCAACGAGACCGGAAAGCTTGAGTATAAGGACGGCAACGGTGAAAAGTACCTTTTAGTATATAAGGTCATCCCGGGCAGAGGCTGGGCACTGATCATGAAAGACACTACCAAAGAGGTTTACGCAGATGTGGTAGCCGGAAAAAAAGCACTGCTTATACTGTGCATAGTCGTATTCCTGATAATCACTATCATATCTTACGTAGCTATCAAGCTTGAAACACGACCTATAGACAAGATCGTAACCTCCATCGAGAAGCTCGGCCGACTCGATTTAGTAGAGGACGAGACCATAAAGCACTACGCAGGTTACAGAAGTGAGGTAGGTCATATCGCTTCCGCGGTGGACAACCTGACCGAAAACCTCAACTCGATCATCAACACCCTCGGCAACTGTTCCGATTCGCTCTCAAGCAACGCCGTCCAGATGGATGAGACGTCCAGGGAGCTTTTGAGCAACATCGAGAACAATGCTGCAACTACAGAGGAGCTTTCGGCAAGTATCCTCAACACCAACGAAGCTATCGACCATATGAGCAGCGAGATGGGCAAGATGAGCGATATGATCCAGCAGATCTCGGACGAGGTTGCGAACGGTTCCGACATAAGCAGACAGCTTATCGTCAATTCCGACAATATGTCAGCCAAGACTGATGAGAAGCTCGAGACAAGCCTTGCCAAGATAGATGCTACAAAGAAGAATATTCAGGAGGCTATGGAAGCACTCTCTACATTGAAGAAGATCAACGAGATGGCAGCCAGGATCCTCGATATTACCAGCCAGACCAATCTCCTCTCCCTTAACGCTTCCATAGAGGCCGCAAGAGCCGGTGAGATGGGCAAGGGCTTCGCGGTAGTCGCAAATGAGATTGGAAAGCTTGCTGACGATTCCGCACAGACTGCGGTAGAGATTCAGAATATCTGTATAGAGTCCGACCAGAGTATAGAGAGTGTCGGTGACTGCTTCAGAGATATCATCACATTTATGGAGACTGATATAGCCGGACATTTCCAGGAATTCTCGGATATGGCAAGAAGCTACGGAACCGATGTCAAGAACATTCAGGACGCTATCGACTCTATCGCTGCCATATCCAACAGCTTTGTTGAATCCATGCAGGAGATAAAGTCACAGGTTGAACAGGTTGAGCTCGCTTCGGATAACAACGAACAGGGTGTCGAGTTCATCATAGAAAAGAATAATGAAACAACCGATTCTGCCGACAAGATAGTAAAAGCATCAGAGGAAAACAGCAGCAACGCTCAGGAATTAAACGACATCATCGACAAATTCAGTTACTAAAAAGAACGATAAAGGGGACGGGGGTTGATCACGAACAGAACTCGTGATCAACCCCCGTCCCCTTTTATCATTTCCAGGCTTCACTTTCGCAGAAGCTTTCCACAACCTCCGAATCGAGTTTTCCTTCCTTCACCATGTCGCGAAGTATGCCAAATGCTCTCTCCGGCGGCATAGGTGGCTTATAAGGCCTGTCCTCAGCCGTAAGAGCATCATATATATCTATCACCGTAAGAACCCTGACCTCCCACGGTATATCCTTAGCTTTGATCCTGTCCGGATAACCCGATCCGTCCAGATATTCATGATGTGAGGAAGCCCACTTCGGGACCTGATCGTAAATCCCTTCAAAGTGAAGCTGTGTGAGCATATCATATGTCTTCTTCACATGAGACTCCATGACAAGTCTCTCATCGTCAGTCAGTGTTCCTTTCCGCACACTCAGCGCTTCTTTTTCGTACGGATCAAGAAGCGGTACGCTCTCTCCTGCGGAATTCAGGCACTCAATCTTGGATATCTCCTCTATCTTCTGCCTTGTAGCTTCATCCACATAACCGCTTTTGTTTACGATTTTTACAAGCTCTGCGGCAGCTTTAAGCTTTTCTATCCTTATTTGGGCTTCTTCCGCGTACTCAGGTGACTGAACAGCCTTCAGCTTCTCACACACCGTCGCAAGCTCTATCCTGCCAAGAACCACGCTTTCCCTCTCGGCAAGCCTTGTCGGCTTATCCATGATCTCACTCGGGATCACGAGCTTTCCTATATCGTGAAGCCATACACTCGCCAGGAAAGGATTCCTGTACTCATAGTTTTCAAGCCTTCCCTCCCTGCTCAGCCAGTCCAGATACTTTACGGCATACCCCGCCATCTTCTTGGTATGCGTGGCATTGTAGGGAGTTCTCTCGTCTATTGCACTGATCATGATATTGACAAAATTATCCAGGAAGCTGATCAGCTTCTCGTTGAGTTCCTGGTTCTTCCGGTTAAGATCCACAAGCTCGGTTATATCTCCGATCAGGGTTATCAGAGCCACATCATCCTTTGTATCCCTCAGAAATGAGGTGACGATCCTTAAGAACTTCCTATCACCGTTTATATAATAAGGAACCGTCTCTTTTATCTTTTTCTTGGTATAGACCGCATCGATTATGCATCTGAAGAACTCATCATTCTTATCGTCCTCCTGCATGATAGAAGCAATGGTCCTTCCATACAGGCTCTCCTTTGAAAATCCGAGTATCTCCGAGACTACTGCATTCTCCGACCTTATCTTTCCGTCAAAGCCTATGATAAGAACTCCGTCAGACATCTCCTCGACTACATTTGCATATATCACATTATCCGAATTACCCATCATATTTACGCCTCTGCCTGTTTAGAATAAACATTTCACACTTGGTGCAAAGCATCTCCATGAACAAAAAACCATCTATTATTTTATCATATAAATCTCAGCCTCTCAAGTTGAAAGATGAGTAAAATAAAACCCTTCGGCAAAAAGTTTTACCGAAGGGTTTATTATCTTATATATATTACTTAATTAGCAAACTCCCTGAGCGATCATAGCCTCAACGACCTTCTTGAAGCCGGCTATGTTGGCACCTGCAACATAGTTGCCCTCCATACCGTACTCCTTAGCAGCGTCGTCGATGTTGTGGTAGATACCTACCATGATGTTCTTAAGCTTTGCATCAACCTCTTCGAAGCTCCATGAAAGTCTCTCGGAGTTCTGGCTCATCTCAAGAGCTGATGTAGCAACACCGCCTGCGTTTGCAGCCTTACCGCCTACGAAAGGTACGTTGTTTGCCTGGAAGTACTCTGTTGCCTCGATTGTTGTAGGCATGTTAGCACCCTCTGCTACATACTGTACGCCGTTAGCTACGAGCATCTTGGCATCCTCGATATCAAGCTCGTTCTGTGTAGCACAGGGAAGTGCGATATCTACCTTATACTGCGATACACCGTGCTCACCGTTCTCCTTTGCGTGATACTCAGCTGAAGATCTTGCTGCTGCATACTCGGTAAGACGAGCTCTCTTAACTTCCTTAACTTCCTTAAGGAGTGCAACATCTATACCTTCGGGATCGTAGATCCAGCCGGTTGAATCGGATACGGTAACAACCTTTGCGCCGAGCTGCTGAGCCTTCTGGCATGCGTATATAGCTACATTACCTGAACCTGAGATAGCAACTGTCTTGCCCTCCATCTTATCGCCGTGGCACTTTACCATCTCCTCTGTAAGGTAGAGAAGACCATAGCCGGTAGCCTCTGTACGTGCAAGTGATCCGCCGTAGGTAAGTCCCTTACCTGTGAGAACTCCCTCATAGAGTCCCTTGATCCTCTTGTACTGACCGAACATGAAACCGATCTCTCTTGCGCCTGTTCCGATATCACCTGCCGGTACATCCTCGTCAGCGCCGATATACTTTGAAAGCTCTGTCATAAAGCTCTGGCAGAACTTCATGATCTCATTGTCAGACTTGCCCTTGGGATCGAAGTCTGAACCACCCTTACCACCGCCGATAGGAAGTGTTGTAAGTGAATTCTTGAATATCTGCTCGAAACCGAGGAACTTGATTATACCAAGGTTTACTGACGGGTGAAGTCTTAAACCTCCCTTGTAGGGTCCGATAGCGTTGTTAAACTGTACTCTGAAACCACGGTTTACCTGAACCTGTCCGTTGTCATCAACCCAGGGTACACGGAACATGATCTGACGATCGGGCTCTGTGATCCTCTCTAATATAGCAAGCTTACGATACTTCTCCTCGTCCTGCTCGATAACCGGGCGGAGTGTGGAAAGTACCTCTGTTACAGCCTGGATGAACTCCGGCTGATCAGCGTCTCTCTTCTTTACAAGGTCAAGTACTTCATCAACGTATGACATTTTTCTTTCCTCCTCATATAATATGAATTGCGGTGCAAAATCTCGTCTTTTTTACACCAACTGCCCCGTAGTGTAACACTTTAACGCAAAAAAGTAAAGAAAAACTTGAGAAAAACAAGCATTTTAAGCAATCTCTTGTTTTTCTCAAGTAAAAAAGTCTTCCGACCCTGTTTTTCTTCTATCTTCACTTGTTTATTTCTCGTGTATCTCACTCGCACCGATCTGTCTACACATTCGTATCCTTTATGGCGCTCGGCACCTTCCAGTATTTGCACCGGTGTTTCACGTAATTTGAGAATACTATCTGTGTCTTGGTCTTACCGAAGCGCTGGAGTTCTCCGATAAAGTGATCGAGTTCGGTCGTGGTCGGGAATCTCACTTCTATAAGCATGGAATAGTCGCCTGTCACACAGTTGCACTCAACCACGTTCAGCACCCCGTTTATATACTCCCTGAACTCCTCCTTCTGCTCCGGTTCCACCGCAAGGTTGATAAAAGCTTTTATATAGTGTCCCATAGCCTCCGGCGAAAGCCTCGTTGTAAATCCCTCGAGAACTCCCTCCTCAAGCATACGGTCTATCCTTGCGCCTACAGCGGTTGGGGACATAAAAACCTGCTCCGCGATATCCTTTAAGGATACCCTCGCATTCTCCTGAAGCATGTCGAGTATCTTCTCGTCCACCTTATCAAGCTTATAGTAGACCATCTCTCTTTTTTCCATACCAACCTCTTTTAAGATCCTTCGCTTCCTGTTGCGTCTCTCAGAGCGACACAGTGTCATTCTGAGAGCGCAAGCTCGAAGAATCTTTTATAAAGCAACTTACACCGCTGCGATAATCATTCAAGGAACCTCATCTTTCCTCCGGACTGGGGTTTGCCCTTAAGCTGTATCTCCTGCTTGAACATACCGTTCATAGCATCCTCGAGACCGCCTGCACACTGCGAACAGAAACGACCGCAGTGTATCATCCTTCCGCAGCGCTCGCACTCAAGCCCGATAAGCGAGTCATCCGCAAATGTAAGTCTCGCCTCTCTTACCCACTTCTTTATCTGCTTAACGCTGACCTCACACTCATCGGCAACCTGATCCACATTTGCGCCCGGGTTGTCCCTGATATACTGCTTTACCTCCTGAAACTTCTCTTCAAGCTCTTCCTTACACTTCGGGCATATCTTCTCTCCCGTCACATAGTTGAAAAGCTTCTTACAGCTTCTGCAGTTCATAAGTTCCATAGCTAATACCCCTTTCCTATACAAATACTTACATAGTATACCTTGTCTATCCCCATGCCCTTCAATACTTCCGAACAGGCATCTATCGTGGCTCCGGTGGTATAGATATCATCCACCAGCATCACACTCTTATATTTTACTATTTTTCCGGAAGAAATAAAAGCAGTTTTCACATTATTTGCTCTTTTTACGGGATCAAATTTCTTCTGCGGCGGAGTGTTGACATTTCTTATGATAAGCCCGGTATCAACCGGTATTCCGGTTATCCGTGACAGCTCCCCCGCCAGCAGCCCGGCCTGGTTGTAACCCCTCTTTAAAAGCTTTCTTTTATGGATGGGAACCGGCACGAATACCTCCGGCTTTATCTGCGCGATATGCCTGCCGTGCTGCCTGACTATCTCTCCCGCAAAGTAGGGAGCATACTCTCTTCCGTTCCTGTACTTAAATGCCGCACAGGCCTTGTCTGCCGGATCCACGTAATTAAAGACCGCGAACCCTCTCTCGTACCTGTGCACTGTCCTGCTGCAGTCACTGCACAGCTCCTGCTCAACGCTTTCCACCTCGCATCCGCACTTGAAGCATGTCGGCTCCTTCACGTAGGAAAGCTTTGCGGCACATTCCGTGCACACATCTCTTTCATCCGGTTCAAGAAGTTCTTCGCAGAACGGACAGCTTACGGGATATACTAATTTAAGTGCCTTATCAAGCTTAGCCGTTAAGCGCGTCATACATCTCCTCTATTCTTAAAGCAAGGCTTGTGTACCTCTTTATCTCGTCCGCGTTATCTATCATCTGGTTTACCATAGCTATATTTCCGACGATCACCACAAAGCGCTTAGCCCTTGTTATGGCAGTATAAAGCAGGTTTCTCGACATGAATTTCTTCGAACCGCTCATAAGCGGTATGATAACCGCAGGATACTCACTTCCCTGTGATTTGTGTATGGTTATGGCAAATGAATGCTCGAGTTCATCAGCCTCCGAAAATGCATAAGCGGCTTCCCTTCCGTCGTCGAAAAGTACGGTTATCTCCTCGTCAAAGTCGCTTATATCGGTGATCATACCCATATCTCCGTTAAATACGCCTATACCCTCGTCTATCTCCATACCCTTTCCGCCGCCTGTGCTCACACCGAAGAGACGCCATTCTTTTTTATAATTATTCTTGATCTGCATGACCTTGTCCCCCACGCGGAAGACCACGTCATTCTTCACATATTCGTTCTTCCCGGGCGCATGAGGGTTTAAAAGCTTCTGAAGCCTTCGGTTCATGTTCTCGACTCCCGTGTCATGTCTGCGCATGGGGCAAAGCACCTCTATGTCCGTAGGCTTTAGCTTAAGGTACTTTGGCAGATTGTCCGATATCAGCACCTCTACCTCCTCTATGGCCTTTGCCGGGGTCGGTCTGTTCAGGAAGAAGAAATCCTTGGACTTGTTGTCCATCACAAGATGCTCACCCTTATTTATCTTATGGGCGTTAAACACTATATCACTTCCGTCCGCCTGCCTGTAAATGGTATCGAGCACCGTAACGGGAAAACAGCTTGACGCTATTATGTCCTTCAGTACATTTCCCGGCCCCACCGACGGAAGCTGGTTGATATCGCCTACGAGTATAAGCCTTGTGCCGTAGGTTATGGCACAGAGAAGTGAATAGAAAAGGAAGCTGTCCGCCATGGACATCTCGTCAACTATGACCGCATCGCACTCAAGCGGGGTTTCCGCATTTCTTCCGAAGTTCACACCATTCCTGTCTTCATCGGGCGAACCCGAGAATTCAAGCAGCCTGTGAATGGTCTGCGCCGGCCATCCGGTCTGCTCGTTCATACGCTTGGCTGCACGTCCTGTGGGGGCACAGAGCTTTATCTCCATGCCTCGGCTTACGAAAAACCTGATTATGGTGTCTATTATAGTAGTCTTTCCCGTTCCGGGACCTCCGGTGATCACGCACACTCCCGCATTTATAGCTGCTTTTACCGCCTTGATCTGAATCTCATCCAGTGTCAGGCCGTCCTTATCGTGTATCTTCTTTATGTCCGCATCTATCTCAGCCTCAGGAACCTCGTACTTAAGCTGCAGGTCGCACAGCATTCTTGCCGTATTCAACTCCACATAGTAGCTTGAAGCAAGATAGACACAAGGCACACCATCCACCTGCTTGAGCATAAGCTTGCCCTGCAGAGTAAGCTCCATGATCTGCTCATGAATAAGCTCGCTATACTGCTCATATACGGACATACCACTCTCGGCGCTCTCATACTCCGCATAACCGTACTCGGCGTCTCTGTCGTAATCCACGCCCCGCAAATACCCGTAGGTGGTCCTGATAAGACTATCCTCGGGAAGATACATGTGTCCCTCGTTGTGAGCAGTGCTCAGCGCATAAACTGCTGCGCTCCTTACTCTGAACTCCGAGTCCTCTCTGATCCCGGACTTGATGGCTATCGAGTCGGCCACCTTGAAACCTATACCGGTTATATCCTCCGCGAGCTTGTAGGGGTTTTCCTTTACTATGCTGTATACCTTATCACCGTAGGTGTTATATATCTTCATCGCGGTATTGACCGAAACTCCGTATCCGCTCAAGAAAATAAGCACATCACGAAACTCCTTCTTCTCCATAAAGGAAGTCGCTATGCGCTGTGCTTTTTTTTCGGATATACCGCTTATCTCGGCAAGTCTCTCCGGTTCTTCTTCCATGATCCTCAGGGTATCACCCTTGAATTTCTTCACGATCCGCTTGGCCAATACCTCTCCGATGCCCTTTACGATACCCGAAGCAAGATACCTTTCTATGCCAAACACATCCTCCGGAAGCTTGACCTCACACGAGGTAAACTTGAACTGTACTTCATACTTCGGGTGATTGACATATTCTCCCTCCGCAATAATATACAGCCCCTCGCCGGCTCCGTAGAGATCACCGACGAAGACCTCCTCTCCGTCCTCGGAGCTTACGCTCAAGACTGTATATGTACCGTTCTCTGCCTGAAATATTATCTTTTCTATACGGCCTTCCCTGATCATTCCTTAAGCCTCGTCCGTCTTCGCCGAAGCAACCTTTGCCGCCTCGGTTTCAGCTTTCTTTTCCAGCTCCTCCGCCGCTCTCTGACTCGCAAGCTCATCGGGAGTGATGCCGCTCGCCTGCCTCTTCATGGACTCATAGAGCTGCTGCGCAAGACCTATGCCGCCCTGATCTGTCGCACGCTTTGCCATCTCCTGCACACGCATATCACCGAACATCGTGTCATAGCTTGTGGAGCTGTCCTTGTCATCTGAGAACATCTTCGTGGTCTTCTCCATCTGCTTATAGACCTGCTCTATCATATATGCCTCGAACTCCTTGCAGGCCTCGAGCATCTTCTCGTCCCCCTCAGAGTCTACATTTGAAAGCTTAGACTTTAAGGAGTCCGCATTCGCAGTGTTGATATAGGAGCTATAGTCTTTTGATGTAAAGTTAATATCCATACATTACCCCCTTATTATCTAAGGTTGTTGGCCTGTTGCATCATATCATCCGTAGTCTGGATAGCCTTTGAGTTCATCTCGTAGGCGCGCTGCGCTACTATAAGGTTGACCATCTCCTCTGCTACATCGACATTCGAACCCTCGGTGTAGAATTGATGAACCTTACTGGTCATAAGATTGGCGTTGCCTCGCTCCGCGACCGGATCACCCGAAGCAACCGTCATACGGTAATTGTTGCTGCCGACCTTTTCGAGTCCCGCAGGGTTGTTGAACTGTACTATGCCGAACTGGATAGGCTCACCGTTTGCGTCTCTTAAGTAGTCCGTGTTTCCGTCATCGCCTTCAAAGCCCATCCTTCCCCACTCATCGATACGAACGTTGGTCGAAAGCTCTTCCGTCGGGAAGATGATCATATTTCCGTTCGCATCGAGCACGGGATATCCGTCGCCCGTACACAGGAGATTGCCCTGATTGTTCGGCATCGGAGAAGCGGCAAAGCTTCCGTCTCTTGTGTAGAGTATCTCTCCGTCCATATTCCTTACCTGGAAGAAGCCGTCACCGTCCATAGCCACATTAAGCGGGTTGGTGGATGCAAGGAGATTGCCCTGCGAGAACTGACTTGTTACGGCAGCTATCCTTGTACCCAGGCCTACCTGTGCAGGTACCGGCTTGTCCTCGCCCGCGTTATTGGTCGAGGTCGACTGAAGGTTCTGGTAAAGCAGGCTCTTGAAGCTTGCCTGCTCTGTCTTATATCCTATCGTGTTAACATTTGAAAGATTATGCGCTATAGTATCTACATTTGACTGCTGCGCTCTCATACCTGAAGCGGCAGTCCAGAGTGATCTCATCATATTAAGTTACCCCCTATACTCTTCCTATCTCGTTAACTGCCTTTTCAAGTGTCTGGTCTATGGCCTGAACCATCTTCTGGTTAGTCTCATAAGCCCTGGATATCTGTATCATATCAACCATCTCGGTTACCATATTTACATTTGACATCTCAAGATATCCCTGTGTGACCGTGGCATTTGCTTCTATCTGTACCGCTCCGTCCACGGGCTGGTACATATTCTCTCCGTAGCTCTCGAGCGCTTCATAGCTCTCAAAATCCACAAGGCCGAGTCTTGCTACATAATTGTTGCCGGAGTATATCTCTCCGTTTTCGTTCACGCTTATGTCCACAATGTTGGCGTCCGGTATCTGAATCCTGTTGTTACCGTTATCAAGCACGAAATCGCCGTCCTTGGTCACAAGAAATCCATCCTGGGTTACGGTGAAATCTCCGTCTCTGGTATACTTTGTGGAGGTTTCGCCCGCCTTATTGGTCGTGCTGATGGTGAAGAATCCGTTGCCTGCAAGCGCAAAATTATACTGGTTGTCCGTAGCCCTGAAGTTTCCCTGTGACATATCGAAGAAGGTCTCTCCTATCTTCACACCCAGGGTGACGCCGCCTATGCCCCTGATCAGGTCGACTCCCTCCGTCTCGTCATTTATCTTCACAGCAAGCTGTCTGTCAAATGACTGAGCCGTCGCATCGATCTTCTTGAAGCCGGTGGTGTCGGCATTCGCCATATTATTCGAGACTACATCCATACGCCTTTCTTCATTGCGAAGACCAAGCCACGCCGTGTATAGTCCTCTTACCATCCGCTTATCTCCTTACAATGTGTTCCGAAGAAGAATCACCGGCCGGGCATAAACCGACCCGCTATTCTTTCTTCTTCTCGTTCAGGAACTGTATGTACTTCCCGGTACCCACGGCCACCGCCGTAAGCGGCTCCTCGGCCGTCATGGTGGTTATGCCCGTATTCTCCTCTATCAGATCCTCGAGGCCATGAAGAAGTGCACCTCCACCCGTAAGCACGATACCCCTGTCGGCAATATCTGCCGCAAGCTCCGGCGGAGTTTTCTCAAGCACGGAGTGAATGGTATCCACTATCTGTGATGTAGCCTCTCTTAAGGCCTCTTCCGTCTCATCCGATGATATGGTCACCGTCTTCGGAAGTCCTGTCACAAGGTTCCTGCCCCGAATATCCATGGTTACATTCTCGGGTCTCTTGTAACATGTTCCTATGGTTATCTTTATCTCTTCTGCTGTACGCTCTCCGACAAGAAGGTTGTGCCTTCTTCTCATGAACTTCAGGATAGCTTCGTCAAAGTCATCTCCCGCTACCTTGATCGATGCCGATACGACCACTCCGTTCAGGGAGATGATCGCCACATCCGTTGTGCCTCCGCCTATGTCTACTATCATATTTCCGCATGGTCTCGATATGTCTATGCCTGCTCCTATGGCTGCTGCCACAGGCTCCTCTATAACATATACGTCCCTTGCGCCCGCCTGGTAAGTCGCATCCTCAACCGCTCTCTTTTCGACCTCGGTCGCACCCGAAGGTACGCACACGCTTATCCTTGGCCTTCTTCCGAAAAAGCTCTTGCCCACAGCCTTCTGTATAAAGTACTTGAGCATCTTCTCCGTTATCCTGTAATCCGAGATAACGCCCTGTCTTAACGGCCTGACCGCAACTATATTTCCGGGAGTACGCCCGAGCATAAGTCTCGCTTCCTCACCTATCGCTTTTATCTGATTCGTATCCTTGTCATAAGCTACAACGGAGGGTTCCTTAAGCACCACACCCTTGCCGTTCACATATACTAAAACACTGGCTGTTCCTAAGTCTATCCCTATATCCGAACTTGCCATCTACAGTGCTCCTTTCGCTATCCTCTATATCGGCATAAAACCTGCTATTCATTAGCTTTTCGCAGGAAAAACAATGATGCCGGCTCGCCGTAAAGCCATTCTATTCTTATCTCTTCTATCTCCATTATACAGTCGACCGCAGATATATAGCTTCTCCACGTCGTGTGCTTGTCCTTGTCCACAAAGCCCTTTCTCATGGCTCCTATATCATCAAACTTGTCATGGAGATCCTGGATCAGCTCTCTGCTGTCCCTGCCTACAAAATCATATCCGAGCATATCATTTAAAGCCTTGTTGGAGAACAGCACCTCGGCAGTCTCGATATCCTTCACAAATACGCCTATCTTAAGATAGTTAAAAGATTCTATCAGATCCGAGCTTACCTTAACGGCGCTTGCCCTTCCGTCGGCTTTGTCTATCATGCTCTGTATGATCAGAGCGATATTCTTGGTAAATCTTGCTTCTTCCTTCGTCCAGTTTCTGTCCGACTTTTCCTCTGCATAGAAAATATATCCGTACACGCTGTCATTGACAATGATCGGATCGATTATCACCGAGAGCGTGTTGTACTTCATGAGCAGGATCTTGATCTCCTCATTTATGGTATTGGAATCAAGCACTGCCCTTCCGCCGCTCTTTTCCACTATATCGCTCACAACCTTCATCTTCGCATCCGAAAAATGCTGCAGATTTACGGAAGGAAGACCGCCTGCCGAATCAAAGTAGGCACGCATCTCGTAGCCCTTGCCCTTCCTGCGGTTTGATGTGAGCAGAAGTATCTTGCTCACATCGAGATTGATACCTACCTCTCTTAAGGTCTCATCTATGACCATATCCATATCTTCCTGCATATTCAGGTTGATCTTGGACAGTGCCTCGTTGATTATATTCTGTCGGGCAAGCTCTTCTCTGAGCTTCTTGCCCGCACCCTTTGCCTTTGCTGCCTCTATCTCGAGCGCAAAGCTCTTTACGAGGAAGTCAGACACAAGCTCGGCAAACTCCCACTGGGCCTTATACACTCTCTCAAGCCTCTTTGACTCACTCGACGTATATGAACCGAGCACCCATATGGCCTGCAGGCTGTCATTGTAATAGATGGGTGCCATGGACAGCTTTCCCGCACCGCCTTCAGGCCTGTCAAGCACCTCGGGAAATGCATCTCCCTCAAGTGAGAGTCTCACCTTGTTAAAGAAGTCTCTGTAACCCGGAGTCTGGAAGAGGTCATAGAAATCACCCATATTCGTATCCGGGCCTACCGGCGTAAACTTATTCCTGCCCTCTTTGTCAAGCACGGTAGAATAAAGTCCCGTAAGACCCGCAAATGCATCCATAAGCTCCTTTGCCTTATTCTTCTCACCTATGAAGGCATATCCGCTGTCATCAATATCTATCTTCTCGTTCTTAGCCTCGAGCATCCTTTTTTTCTCGCGGTCCTCGGCCTTCTGCTTTTCCTTCTCCTCCTTGGATTTTCTCTCCTTTAAGTAAAGCTCGGCGAGCACTGCTCCGTCAGGCTCATTAACTATGTTGATTTCATTTGTCACCCTGTACACCTTGCCATCATCCCCTACTATACGGTGCTTGTGTACATAATCGGTTATTCCCGCAGCATACGCCTCATGAAATGTATCGCGTAGCTTCTCTCTGTCCTCGGGATGCACATAATCTATCGCCAGCTTTAATCCCTTGTTCAGCATCTCAACATTCATCCCAAGCACTCCTGCATTCGGCGACACATAAACAAGAGTATTATCCCTGTCCTTTCCGTTGCCTGAAAGAACAATAACCACGTACCCCGACTTCTCGGCTATTTTTCTCAAATACTTGTTCTCAACTATCATTTCATAACCCCTCTTAATTCGACACCCAAAACGGGACCACCCATTATAGGCGGTCCCGCAAAAGCCCTACTCACTTATCTCCGGAAATGCCTGATCCGCAACCTCCTTGGCTGTCTGAACCGAAGTAGTGACATTGTTTACTGCCTCGTATAATGTCTTCATATAATCACTCACGTTCTCGCACTCGCGCTTCATCTTCATTCTTGTGTTGTATGCTTCAGCCCTGGCTTCCTGCTTCATCTGATCACACTCATACTGAGTCTCCGCTCTCATCTTTGCACACTCGGTCTCAGTCTCATTTCTTAAGGTATCCGTCTCCTCCTTGGTGCTCCTCTTGAGTTCTTCACAGGTTGTATAAGTGCTGTCCTTAAGCTCCTGACAGTTCTTCCTTGTGTTTTCCTCTAAGTTCTCACATATCTCTCTTGTATGGTTCTCCCTTGCCTCAAGCTCGGAAACGGTCGTATTCCTGAGCTGTTCGCACTCTGTCTCTGCTGTGGTCCTCAGCTCGTTAATGTAGCTCTCGGTCTCTCTCCTTAAGATATTGCACTCGTCCTGGGTCGTAGTCTTAAGCGAGGAACACTCATCTTCGGTCTGCTTTTTCAAAAGATCGGCGCTCTCTCTGGCTTCAAGAAGAGTCCTTGATATGGATTCGTACCTTGCGGCAGACTCCTCCTCCCTGTTTCTGTACTCCGTAAGCTCAGTCTTGAGTGACGACAGTTCAAGCTCTAAGTTTTCGTTTACCTTCTTCAGGTTTTCTATCGTAGTCTCCGACTCATTCTGGTTATACTCCCTCATGGTCTGAAGATTCTTTACCGTCTCCGAGAGCTTCTGAACCTTTTCCTTTAAGTCCGCTACTTCCTTATCATGCTCCTCCGTCAATTCCTCTATGTATGCCTCAACAGCACCTTTATCAAATCCGCCGAATTTGGCTGTTTTAATTGAAAGCTCCATTTTTCCCACTCCTTCTACTTATAGGTTTACAAAATTAATTGAATTATAACACAATCGCAACCGCACTGCAATTATCTTTTGACCAAATGAACAGCTTATGATATACTGTCCCTGTGTGCATTTTGTATAGGTTCACCGCACGATACACACAGCTCATAATGATTCTATCAAAGTAAGGAATGACTTATAACATGAACCGTATAAAAAACCATAAAAAAACCCGCCTGCTGTGGCTGCTCGTCGCGGCGGCTCTTACCTTAAGCGCGTGCGGCAGCGACAAATATGCCAAGCGCTATCAAAACTATGTAAAGAGCCTGATCGCTCTAAACTACCTCGGCGTTACCGATGAAGATGTAAAGACTGCCGGAACCACCGACTCCGACGCAAACACCGTATATAACGACAACATCGAGTTTCTCGCAAACAATATCATCTCCTACTACAATGTTATGATAGACAACGCTCCGGAGATGAAACAAGGCTTTGTGGATCTGGCCGCAAAGATATACGGTAAGGTCAACTACTCCGTATCGAAGGCGTATCCTTACGGAAGCGTATATCTCGTAGATGTGACCATCCATCCCATAGACCTTTTCTCTCAGTCATCTGCCGAGGTTGCCGCATATGTATACGGCTTCAACGAGGCAGTCGCTAACGGAAAGTATGATGATTACGAGCTGGCCGCCTACGAGAAGGAATTCGCGTCCGGACTGCTTTACATACTTAACGAGGCCGCCGAAACCATGACCTACGCCGACCCGGTCACACTGACTGTTGAGATAGTCGAAACAGAGGACGGCTACAGCATAAGGGAGCGCGACCTGATGGATATCGACGCCTGCATGTTCAATACAAATGTAGTCATAACCGAAGCTCCTCAGAGCACAACGGAAGAATAAAATATTTAAAAACGGGTTCGACACCATTTTCGATATCGAACCCGTTTTTATTATA